>CAZERK010000169.1:0-7216 GCA_964514515.1 uncultured Planctomycetaceae bacterium | reverse complement strand
CCTGCTGGTCGGCCGCAGAATGTGCCGGGTGCGAGGCTCCGCAACGGCCGAGCGGGAGCTCGGCCGCTACTGAATGCGTCGCACGATCTCGCACGATGATTCAGCTCTGGAAAGAAGCCAGGAGAAGGCCGCACGGCGTCGCTGACCAGGCAATGCGCCTTCCGTTCCAAGCTTACGTCCGTTTTATAATTCCGCACGCCTCACGGCAGGTTATACTTCTTTCAAATCAAGGCAGATGCCGCATTCACGAACCGTGCCGTCAGATCAACTCCAAAGGAGCCGGTCATGTCAGACGCCGTTCCAAGAAGAGTCAGGCCGTCGATTCCTCCCGGAGGTATGTCGCTCCGATCGCGGGTCGCCAGCAGCGTGGTTCTGCTTTTGCTGCTCCTCGTCGTCGTCTGGTGGTTCGTCTTTCGCGTGGAGGTGAACGCCAACGAGATTCTCGTCCTCGTCAACAAGACGGGACAGGCGCTGCCGCCCGAGCTGCGCGACGAGTACTCCGACCAGGTCGTCTTGTATCCCGAGCTGGTCAAACGGATCGCCGCCGAGACCGGACAGACCGAAGAAGCCGTGCGCGACGACTACAAGGGCATCCGCTACGAGGTCCTGTCCGAAGGCCGGTACTTCTTCAACCCGTACTCGTACAAGCGGATCAAGGCGTCGGCCACGCTGATCAAGCAGAACGAGGTCGGCGTGCTCATCCGCAAGTTCGGCAAGCCGCTGCCGTTCCCCAAGACGGTCGCGACCGAGCCGGACGAACGCGGGCCGGTCGCCGACATCCTTCAGCCCGGCCGCCACAACGTCAACCCCTTCGCCTACGAGGTCCAGAAGTTTCCGGCGATTCAAATTCCCGAGGGCCACGTCGGCGTCGTCACGCTCCTGAGCGGCGACGAGCCGCAACGCAAGAATGCCTACACGGTCGCCCCGGGCGAGAAGGGCGTTCAGCGGTCCACGCTGCGAGCCGGTCTCGAATACTACAACCCGTACCTGAAGCGGATCGACGTCGTCGACATGCGCAGCCAGAAGTACGACCTGATCGGCGAGGACGCGATTCATTTCCCGTCCAGCGACAGCTTCACGATTGCGATCGAGGGCACCATCGAGTGGGCCATCGACCCGGACCACGTTGCGGAAGTCACCGTCGCCTATGGGGACAAGCAGGACGTCCTCGACAAGATCATCCTGCCCAACGCCCGGAGCATCGCCCGAATCGGGGGCTCGAAGCTCCAGGCCCGGGAGTTCATCAGCGGCAGGACGCGAACGGCGTTTCAGGATCGGCTCTTGAAGGACCTTCAGGATGAATGCCGCAAGCAAGGCATCCGCATCTACGCCGCTTTGGTGCGCGACATCCTGCCGCCGGCGGAGATCGCCGCCCTCATCAGCCAGCGTGAGCAGGCCGACCAGGAGATCGACCGCTACACCAACCAGATGGCGGAGGCCAAGGCGGAAGCCGATCTGGTCACGCAGCAGGAGATGCAAGGCCGAAATCGCGAGATCGGCGACGCCCGGCGGGACGTCGTAACGACGATCAAGGAGGCCGAGCAGCACAAGACCGTCGCCGTCACGAAGGCCAACCGCGAATGGGAGGTCGCCAAGCTCGCCCTCCAAGCCGCCGAGAAGGAGGCCGCGGCGACGCGGTCGCGAGGCGAAGCGGCGGCCAAGGTCGTCCTCTACGAGTATCAGGCCAAGGCGGAACCGCTTCGCCAGGCCGTGGCGGCCTTCGGCGACGGCTATACGTACGCGCAACAGTTCTACCTGATGAAGCTGGCGCCGGCGATTGAATCCATCCTCAGCAACACCGAAGGGCCGTTTGCGGACATCTTCAAGCAGTTCCAGTCGTTTGAGCCGCGGCCGGCTCAAGGAGGTGGACGATGATGAGGCGATACATCGGCTCGTTGGCAGGCACGTTGGTCGCGGCCGTTCTCTGCATCCTGGCCGTCGTCTGGTTTACCTGCCGCATCTACGTGCCGCAGGACATGTGCGCCGTGCTCATCCGCAAGATGGGTACGCCGTTGCCGCCGGATCAGCTCATCGCCACCGAGCCCGGACAGCGCGGCATCCAGGAAGAGGTCCTCGGCCCCGGGCGTTACTTCCGCGACCCGGTCCGCTACGACTGGGAGCTGACGAAGCTGACGGTGATTCCGTCGGGCAATCCGGCGACTTGGCAATGGATCCATTCGCTGGACGAGCAGGAGCGCGAGCAACTCCGCACAGGGCAGTTCAGCTTCCGCGGCGAGTTCCCGAAGATCGCCGTCGTGACCCGAAAGATCGGCAAGAGCCCGCCGCCCGGCCAGACGATTGTCAAACGTGCCTCCGGCATGCGCGGCATTCTTGAAGAAGTCCTGACGCCGGGCACCTACAAGCTCAATCCCTACGTGTACGACGTGGAACTGTATCCGGCGACGGTCATCCCGGCGGGTTTCGTCGGCGTCGTGACCAACTTGTTCGGCGCGCAGCCCGAAATGCAGGAAGTCGATCTGTTGTCCGAACTGGATTCCGACCACGCCGAGCCGCCCGCGTCGACGCCCTCCGGCGACGGTTCAGCAGAGACCCAACTTGCCGCGAACCAACTCGCGGCGACTCCGCTCGCGGCATCGGTTGATCGCGTGCGTCCGCTGGCCAAAGCGGGTGAGCGCGGCACGCTGCGCGACGTGCTCCAGCCCGGCGTCTATTTCATCAACCCGAAGCTCCAGAAGGTCACGCTGATCGAAATCGGCTTCAACGAGTACTCGCAGGTTCGGCTCAGCGAGGAGCGCAACTACCGCATCTCCTTCCCGTCCGACACCGGCTACCTGATCAAGGTCGGCGTCACCGTGGTCTGGGGCATCCATCCGAGGCACGCCGCCCAGATCATCAACGAGTTCGGCAACGTGGACGGGGTGCTCGACAAGGTCATCGGACCGCAGTTGCGTTCCATCTGCCGCAACATCGGCTCGACGTATTCCGCCCGCGACTTCATCCAGGGCGAGAAACGCGAGCTGTTCCAGCACGACATGACGACGGAACTTCAGCGAGTCTGCAAGAAAAAGAACATCGAAATCCTGCTAACCCTGGTTCGGGAGATCGAGGTCCACGCGCCGGACGGCGGTGAAACCGGCGGCGAGGTGACGGAAGACCTGAAGCGGACCATCCAGCAGAGCTACATCGCCATCGAGAAGCAACTCACCAAGCAGAAGCAGCGCGAGGCAGCCGTCGCCCAGGCCCAACTGGAGGAAGTTCGCAAGCAGGTGGATATCGCCCGTGAGACGATCAAGGCCGATACGCGGGTCATGGTCGCCAACATCGGCGCCGAGGGCGAGAAGACGGCCGCCGAGACCGCCGCCCAGGCCGCCCTGGAAGTCGCCACGATCCAGCAGCAGGTCGCCGAGTTGGACGCCCAGCGGACGCAAATCCTCGGCCAGGCCAGGACGGACGTAGACAAATTGAAGAACGAGGCCGAAGCGCAGGGCTACGCGCTGCTGGTCGATGCCTTCGGCAGTCCGCAGGCGTACAACCTCTACACCTTTGCGGAGGGCTTCAAGCCGGGATCGATCCGTCTGTTCTTCGCCGGCGACGGCACGTTCTGGACCGACCTGTCGCGTATCGAGCAGGTCGGCGCCGCCCACCTGCTTCGGGAGGATGCCGTCAAACAGCACAACGCCAAGGCAGAGAAGCACCCAGCGTCTCACTGACGGCCCCAACCGGCGTGCGACATGATCTGATGCTTGGCCGCGACCCCGATACCGCCCCCGTTCAGCCGCGACCCGCCGCGCCCATCGTCTGGCCGCGACCACGGTCTCGTCTTCGTTTAGCCGCGACCCGAAGGGGAGCGCGCACAGTCGTCGACGGCGCCTCGTCGCGCCCGGGCGCCGTCAATCCGGCTCGTGCGCCGAGGCGATGACTTCGTTCAAGCTCCCGCTGCGGAAGCCCCGCAAGTCCAACGTGACGTATTGAAAGCCGATCTGGCGAAAAGCCGCACAGACCTGATCGCGAAGGCCGGGCATGGCGAGCATGGCGATCGACTCGGCTGGAACCTCGATCCTTGCCAGCATGGGCGGCGGCCGGTCGTCCGCCGTCGGGCCGGCCCCGCCGCGCGACGCCTGACTCGTATCGTCCGCTGTCGGCAGCCTGCCGACGCCGCCGCACGCAGCCGTCGGCCGCGGCTGCTCGTGACAGCGCACGCGGCATTCGACGATACGCATCTGCTCGCGGAGGAACCGTTCCGCACGCTCGATCATCCTCAGCTTCGCGGGCGTGACGGCCTCTCCGTACGGAACCCGGCTCGCCAGGCAGGGGCTCGCGGGCTTCTCCGCCGTCGGCAGGCCCATCTCGCGCGACAACGCGCGGATGTCCGCCTTCGTCAGGCCGGCCTCCGCGCAAGGCTCCTGCACGGCGTGCTCCTTCGCGGCGGTCAGGCCCGGTCGATAATCGCCCAGATCGTCGGCGTTCGTGCCGCAGACGATCGCCAGCAGGCCGCGTTCGTCGAGCAAAGGCCGCATCCGATCAAACAAGGCGTTCTTGCAGAAGTAGCACCGGTTCGTCGGGTTTGCGAGGTAGGCGGGATCGTTGAACTCGCCGGGATCGATCCGCACGAGCTCGACGCCGATCATCTCGGCGAGTTCCTGGGCCTGCCGCGCGTCCGCCTCAGGCATGCTGGGGCTGTCGCCCATGACGGCGAGCACGTTCTCGCGGCCGAGCGTCTCGGCCGCCACCTTCAGGACGAACGTCGAGTCCACGCCGCCGCTGAACGCCACCGCGACGCGCCCCAGGCCGCGCAGGATTTCGCGCAGCCGATCCAGCTTGGATTCCGTCGACTCCACGATAGCGGATTATAACAGTCCCGGTTCGACCGCGACGAACGTCGCCCTTGGAAGACGGATGCGATGTCGGAGAATCCGTCGCCTTCGCCGGTCGCGCGCGGATGGACGCCTCGCAGAATTGGAGTCCAGAGGTCTGATTGAATAGGCTGCGACAAGGAGATGAGGAGAAGCAAGAAAGGTCGGCTGGCAGACCTACGTTGCAGCGACGGCGCTTTCTCATTCCGCGGCGACCGCTACTGCTACAGCCCCTTGCCTCGACGCGGCGGTCTCCTGCGGTTCCTTGGACCGCTTGTTGGCGGAGGTCGAGGACCCGTTCGAGCCGGCTTTGCTCTTGGCTTTGGCGCGACGCGCGCTTGCGGCGGCCGTCTTGGAGCCGTTTCCCGACGTCGCGGCCTTCGCGTTCGTGAAGAAGCCGCCGATGTGCCGCCATTTCTTGTATCGTCGCCGCACAAGCGCATCGATCTTGACACGCTTCAGCTCGCGCAGCGAGTCCACGACGAACCGTTCCAGTCCTGCCGCGGCTGCCGCCGGATCGCGATGAGCGCCGCCCAACGGCTCCTTGATGACCTCATCGATGAGCTTGAGACGGAGCAGATCCTTCGCGGTGAACTTCAACGAGTTCGCGGCCGTTGAAGCGTGTTCGGCCGACTTCCACAGAATCGCCGCGCAGCCCTCGGGCGAGATGACGGAATAGTAAGCGTGTTCCATCATCGCAATCCGGTCCCCCACGCCGATGCCCAAGGCGCCGCCGGAGCCGCCCTCGCCGATGACGACGCAGACGATGGGCACGCGCAGCCGCGACATCTCCATGAGATTGACGGCGATGGCTTGGGCGATACCGCGCTCCTCCGCCCCGATCCCCGGATAGGCGCCGGCCGTATCGATCAACGCGACAATGGGCACGCCGAACTTCTCGGCCAGCCTCATCTTGGCGAGGGCCTTTCGATAGCCCTCCGGATGCGCCATGCCGAAGCAGTTCTCCAACCGCTCCTTCGTATCCTTCCCCTTGTTGTGCCCCACGAACAGGCAACGGTACGGCCCGATGCGGCCGAAGCCCGTGATGATCGCCTTGTCGTCTCGAAAATTCTTGTCGCCGTGCAACTCGCAGAAGTCGCGAACGACCATGCTCAGGTAGTCGGGCGTGAGCGGGCGCTTGGGGTGCCGGGCCATCTGGACCGTCTCCCAGGCGTCGAGATGGCTGTAGAGTCTCCGCTTGGCGGCCAGCAGCTCGGTACGGACTGTCCGGATAGTCGCGGAATGGTCGCGCCCGGTGACGCTTTGGCTCGCCTCTAGTTCTTCGATCTGCCGCTCGATCTTGGCGAGGGGACGCTCGAACTCGAGATAGCCGCCTCCGTTCAGGCCGACCGAGTCGTTAGGACTTGTACTCATCCGGATTCCTATTCAAGGACGCCTGCCATCACCTACGAGCCACGACGGAGCAGGCGGGAACGAGCGAGCGAGCAACGGAGAACCCGTAGGTCCTCGGGCTTCATGCTGCGATAACAAGCAGCGTGGGCGCAGAGCCTCCAACCATCGGCCAAGGCAAAGCCTGCGCAGAGCAGTTACGTTAGTACAGTCCTCAGCCGTGGACAAGTCAAAATCGACCCGTTACGCTTTGGCGAAGCAGAAGAAACCTCCGAGAATTCCTTACGAGACAGACGTAACATTATATCCGAAAACTAGTTGCGCGTTGCACAAGAAACGCGAGCCGAGCAGCGTTATGGGACTATGGCGCATTCAGATCGCAACAAGGCCGTCGTTGCCCGATCCCGCCGGACAGGCAGTCCGACAGCTTCTGGCAGACTTTCAGATACACGGAATCGGCTCCGTCCGATCCAGCCGTATCTTCTTGATTGAGCTTCCGGCGCCGCCCGCCACGCCGGACTGCCCGCAAGACGAACCGGCGACGGTCCATCGCATCGCCCGCGAATTGCTGTCGGACTCAGTCGCCGAGACCTTCCAGGTCAGCCGCGCGGGCGAGCCTATCGTCAACCCGCCGGACGTGTTCGTCGCCGAGGCATACTTCAAGCCCGGCGTGATGGACAACGTGGCGAACTCGACCCGGTTGGCGCTGGCAGATATGGGTATACAGACAGTAAGCATCCGAACGGGACGGCGGTACGAGATTCGTCCTGAACCGTCTCCGGAGCACGTCGGCAGGATCGCCCGTCTGCTGGGAAACGACTGCATTGAGGAGGTCGTCGTCGGCACGAAGCCGATCGAGCCACCGCCGAGACCTCCAATATCTGGATTCAAGCTTCGCCACGTCCGGCTTTGCGATCTCGACGACGCAGCCTTGCAGTCGCTCAGCCGTCAAGCCCACCTGTTTCTCTCGTTGGCGGAGATGAGGACCATCCAGGACGACTACAAACGCCTCGGACGCGAGCCGACGGACCTGGAACTCGAGACGCTGGCTC
>CAZERK010000168.1:0-7306 GCA_964514515.1 uncultured Planctomycetaceae bacterium | reverse complement strand
CAGCTCGGAACTGACGTCGATCCGGCCGCCGTGGTCAGACACGATGGCGTGGGCGATCGCCATCCCCAGACCGGTGCCCTGCTCCAGCGGCTTCGTCGTGAAGAAGGGCTCGAAGATGCGGGATCGCACATCTTCTGACATGCCTGCGCCGGTGTCCCGCACCTCGACGCAGGCCTCGTGACCGGCGCCTTCGTGCGCTGTCCGCGATGGTCCAGGCGTCGCGTCGAGGTCGCGCGAGACGGTCCGAAGCGACACGCGGACTTGCCCGCCGTTTGGCATGGCGTCGCGGGCGTTGACGACGAGATTGACCCATATTTGTTGAAGCTGGCTCGGGTCCGCGCGCACCCACACCTCAGAGTCGGCGGCGATGTCCGCGACAAAGTCCACCGATGGCGGCAACAACCGCCGTAGGAGGCTGAGCGTGTCCTGGAGCGAGGCCGCGAGGTCGATGGGGCTCTTGTGACTCGAGCCCTTTCGGCTGAACGTCAGCAACGAGTTGACCGTGCCGCGGGCCTGTCTCGCCGTTTCCTTCACCATTCGAAGCGCCTGCATCGAAGGGTGGTCCTCGGCGAGCGCGTGCCCTGCCATCTCGATGTAGCCGAAAATCGCGGTCAGCAAGTTGTTGAATTCGTGGGCGATGCCGCTGGCCAACGTCCCGAGCGCCTCCATTTTTTGGACTTGCTGCAGCCGATTCTGCAACCGCGCGCGGTACTGTTCTTCCTCTTTGCGGGCGGTGACGTCCTTGTTGACGGAAATCGTGCCGCGGATGCGCCCTTCGTTGTCGCGCAGCGGCGCCACAAAGACCTCGCAAATGCCCTGGCTGCCATCCTTGCGGACGAACGTGATTTCGCCGGACCAGTATCCGCTCCGGGCGATTTGCTCATGGATGCGCCGCGTGATGGCCTCGGCTTCGTCCGGTCGGTTCAGGATCTCCGGGGTCTTGCCGAGAACCTCTTCACGGCGATAACCGAAGATCTCCTCCGCCGCCGGGTTCCATTCGATGATGAGATGATCCTCGCCCGTAATGATCACGCCGTCGGTCGTACGGTTGAAGAGCAGCGCCTGTTGGCGCAGGGTTTCTTCCATCTTCTTGCGATCCGAGATGTCGGCCGCCATCCCCGACATGCACAGGGGTATGCCCCGCTCGTCTCGAACAACCGTGGCGTCCATCAGCGTAGGAAACGTGCTCCCGTCACGCCGGCAGTGCCACACCTCCTGGGCCGCGAAGCGACCCTCACGAGCAAGGACCTCGATCAATTGGTTGACCGACGGCATTTGTCCCGGCGAGTGAAACACCGAGAGATGGCGGCCGACAAGTTCCTCGGGACGCCAGCCGTGCATCGCGGCCCAGGCGGCGTTCGCGTACATGACGCGTCCCGTCATGTCCACGATCGCCAAACCGTGCGGCGTCGCCTCGCACGTGCTCTTGAACTTCCGTAGCTCGCGGTCAGAGCGCATCCGTTCCGTGATGTCCTGGACCGTCCCGACCTGATGCGCGGCCTGCTTCTCGGTCGCCGCGAACCACGTCGTGCGGATGCTGATCCATCGCTCCTCGCCTTGCGGCGTGACGATGCGGAAGTCCTTCACGAAAGAGCGTTCCTGCCGGCGTGCCTCCTCCGCGGCCTCCAACACGCGCTCGCGATCCTCGGGATGCACGAGGCGGTTCCAACCGTGCCCCAGGGCGTCGTCGAAGGTCAGACCGCTGATTTCGAGCAACCGCCGATTGACGTACGTACAGTAGCCCTCACGGTCCGTCATAAAAACGCCCGTCGGCGCCGATTCGCAAAGGGACCTGAAATGCTCCTCGCTCTGCCTGAGCTCATCTTCGATTTGCTTGCGTTCGGTCACATCGTAGAAGGTGGCGAGCAGTGCAGGTTGCCCGTCGAACACGAGTTTCTGCATCGAGACCACGACGGTAAACGGCGTGCCGTCCGCCTTGTGGACCAGGACTTCGCGGTTGTGCACGCAGTCCTTGGCCTCCAGGTCCGCCAGCAGGGCAGCCCCGTCCGCCGCGCAGGCGTAGAACTCGACCGTGCGATGATTGCACAGCTCGTCGAGAGGCACGCCGAACGTCGCGGCCAATTGCGTGTTGCCGAAGAGGATTTGACCATCCTCGGCGCGGCTGAAGACCATGGGAATCGGCATGGCCTCGCTCATGGTGATGAGCCGATCCCAGCTCCGTCGCAGCGCGCTCTCGATCCGCGTCTGCTCCGTCAGGTCGTATAACAAGCCCTGCACGCCGACGACGCGCTTGCCTCGTCGCAAGGGCAGGGCGTCCATGGCGTAGAAACCCGCGGTGCCGTCTCGCCGCCGTCTCCTGACCACGCGGCTGTTGCATGGAATGCCGCGCGCCACGCTGGCGAGAATTCCGGACATATCGTGGAGGTCTTCCTCGAGAACGGTGTCACGGGAATGCGTTCCGATCAACTCGGCGGGCGACGAATGGCCCAGCATCTTGGCCAAAGCCAGATTGGCGTCTCGCCAGTAGCCGTCGAGGTCCAGGACAAAGCAACCGATCTGGGCTTCCTCGATCAGGGCGCGGAATCGCTTCGAGCTTGCCATCGCGGCGGCAAGGCGATCCGGCTGCTGAGCAGTCTCACGCTGCTGCCATGACATGGCTGCCGTCCAAGAAGACGTCCGCGCCCGGGTGCCGGCGCCCCGCGAAGCCTGTCGACCTTGAAGTTGCAGAACGCGAAGCGTCGTCGCGCAGCCGGTTGCGAACGCGTTCTGCGTCTTGGGCTATTCGACTGAAACCCGCGCCGGGACGTTGCTCCGGCGTCTCGCTCGCGCCCAGCCCAGGGGGAACTTGATCGGCTGGGGGGCTGCCCTAGAACGCGAGGCCGCCCCGGACTCAGCCCCGTTGGCGCGAGCGGGTCGCCGTGCAACAGCCCCCGAGACGGATGGCGGTCTTCCTCCCTCGCCCAGCGCACAGAGGCGCAGAACAGTGATAAGCGTTCTCGTCGACGGTATCCTCACGTTTCACCGGGCCTTCGCGTGTGTGCGACGGCTGTGATGCCCGCAGTCCAGCCAACTCCAGCCCAAGAGCGGACCGGCGCGCAAACGCCGATATCCTTACATACTAGCTACTTCTCATGTCCGACACAATGCCCGCATCGGCCGTCGCCCAAGCGCCAGCCGGCAGGACACCACAAGATTCATCAAACGGCGTCTTGCCCGCGCGGCCCGATCGGGACGGAGGCTCCGAGTGGTCCTTATAGGGTTTGCAGCGTCCTGTTGGCTGCCGGTGGCGCACGCCGATGCCCCGTCGGGACTCGAACTCCGCCATGTGTCCGCCATTCTGGCTGCGGGAAGGTCGTGAGCGAGCGCCATACGCTCGGGCATCGCACCCCCGCGATCCGGAAAGGCCGTCACGAGATCGAATTGGGGTGAACACCCCATTGCCGTCGGTCGAATCGGGCCGGTATGGTTCGACGTAGGGCGAGGATAAGCACCCGAAGAAGAACTGGTTCCGACCGAGGTTCGGGAGCCGGGTGCGTGAAGCGTCTGAGCCGTTGCGTTGCGCCGAGCCAATCGAGGAGTCGAGCACCAGACTGTTGAGTGAGCGCTCCGACAAGGAACGCTCCAATCGGAGGCGGACGTTCGGGGCAGCCTCCGGAGCGACCCGGCTGCGGGCGTCTTCGCCCCGATTCCGAGGTCGCGGCAGCGAAAAGGATGCCTCCTGTTCCCGGTTTGCTCGGGCTTCTCGATGCCGGCGTTTCGCTTGTGCAAAGGCGAGCCGCGCACAAGCGAGTTGCTCGCAGAAGATGAGCTTTCCCTCCCCAACCAAACGGGGTGGGCCTCCTGCAAGGTGGTCTGCCCCTTTGGCTTTTCTGAGGCGCCGTTGTGGTCACGCCGCACGTCTCCAGGCAGGCGCGTGGCATCGCCGCCGATGCAAACGGATGAGCGGAGGCGATCCAGGAGGAGCCTCTCGCGTCTCGTCGCCCGCCGGGTCCATGTCGGACTATTTCAAAAGGACGCGCTCGATGAAGCCCGTATCGATGTTGCCGCGGGCGAAGTCCGTGTGCTGGAAGATCTCCTTGAGCAGCGGGATCGTCGTCTTGATCGGGTGAATGTGAAACTCGTCCAGGCAACGTCTCATGCCGGCGATCGCCTCGCGGCGGTCTGGACGATGAACGATGAGCTTGCCGATGAGCGAGTCGTAGTACGGCGTGATCGTGTAGCCGACGACCGCGTGGCTGTCGAATCGTACGCCCATGCCGCCGGGCGGATACAGTTCCTGGATGGTGCCGGGGCAGGGGCGAAACCCGTTCTCGGGGTCTTCGGCGTTGATCCGCGCTTCGATGGCGCAGCCGTTGCGAACGATGTCGCGCTGCCGAATCGTCAGGTGCTCGCCCGAGGCGATGCGAATCATCGATTTCACCAGGTCGACGCCCGTGATCATCTCGGTGACGGGATGCTCGACCTGGATTCGGGTGTTGACCTCCAGGAAGTAGAAATCGCCGCCGCCGTCCACGATGAACTCGACGGTGCCGGCGCTGAAGTATCCCGCCGCCTCCATGAGGCGAACGGCCGCCTTACAGATGGCCTCGCGCGTCCGTTCGTTGATCGCCGGCGAGGGCGACTCCTCGACCAGTTTCTGGTGACGGCGCTGCAGCGTGCAGTCGCGTTCGAGGAGATGGACGCAGTTGCCGTGCTGGTCGGCGAGGATTTGCACCTCGACGTGGCGGGCCCGCTCGATCAGCTTCTCGATGTAGAGGCGGTTGTCCTTGAACGCGGCTTCGGCCTCGACGCGGGCGTTGCGGAGTTGGGTCCGCAGCACGGCGGCGTTGTGCGCGACGCGCATGCCCCGGCCGCCACCGCCAGCGACGGCCTTGATCATGACGGGATAGCCGATCTCCTCGCCCAGGCGGACGGCCTGTTCCTCGTCTTCGACGACGCCGTCGCTGCCGGGGACGACCCGGATGCGGATCTTCTTGGCTAGCTTGCGGGCAGCCGCCTTGTCGCCTAGCAGCCGGATCGCCTCGCCGCTAGGTCCGATAAACTCGATGCCGCTGGCACGGGATTGATCGGCGAAGTCCGCGTTCTCCGCCAGGAACCCGTAGCCGGGATGAATCGCGTCCACGTCGGCGATTTCCGCGGCGGCGATGATCCGATCCGCTCGCAGATAGCTCTGCGAGGCAGGCGGCTGGCCGATGCAGACGACCTGATCCGCCAACCGCAGGTACTGAGCCGCCCGGTCCGCCTCTGAACAGACGGCGACCGTCTGGATGCCCATTTCTTGGCACGCGCGGATGATCCGAAGGGCGATCTCGCCTCGGTTCGCGACCAGGACTCTGGAGAATAATCGCTTCTTGACTCGGGCTCGTTCGGACCTTGCTGCCACGTCGTCTCCAATCCCCGCGGATACGAGCCGCCTATGACCTGGAGATACCCTCGCCTTGCCGTCGGTCCCTCTAGGCGGAGCGGACGGTCATCAGGACTTGGCCGAACTCGACGGGCTTGCCGTTCTCGACGTTGATCGACTCGATGACGCCCGAGACCTCCGCCTTGATCTCGTTAAACACCTTCATCGCCTCGATGACGCAGACGACGCTGTCAGGCTTCACCTCGTCGCCGACCTGCACAAAAGGCGGAGATTGGGGATCGGGCGCTGCATAGTAGGTTCCGACCATCGGAGAGAGAATCTTCAGGCGGTTCGTGTCCTCCGGTGGTGCGGAGGCTCCGCCGGGTGCCGGCTGCACAGCCAGGGGCGCGGCAGACGCCGCCGGTAGATGGGGCGGCGCGAGGGGCGGGATGGCGTACATCTGCCGGGCGGTCATGCCTCGTCGAAGCACGATCCGTTTGTCGCCATCCCGAATCATGATCTCGGACAAGTCGTTGGCGATCATGAACTCGGTCAGCGCCTTGATCTCTTCGAGGTCCATTCCGCGCCCTTTCCGCGTGCGCAACGCCGGGCAGCGTCGCGGCTCTACGGAGCCGGCGGAAGCGGCGCGCCAGCGAGGTAGGCGGCGACGGTCACGCCTTTTCGTGCGGACCTGCGCCCCATGAGGGGGCGATTCTAGCCCGCCCGGCGCGGCAGGGTCAAGCGAGCACCGCGGCCCGCGGTCCGATCGGACGGGGGGCGCCATCGCGAGGTGCGCCAGCCGTTTCTGGATGCAGACTGGAATCGACGAGAGCCGCGGTCCTGCGATGGACGGGCGCGCGGTCCAGAAGCGGGAGAGTCCGGCCTTGACAATTTCGACCGGAGCGGGTGAGCTATGGTGTTCTGTCGACTGATCTTGGAATCGACCACGGTTAAGGTCGGCTCGCAGACCGGCGGACGGTTTGGTTGGGACGTTTGGCGGGTTTGCTGCGCCGGGGCGGACGCGAGGGAGTGCGGCCATGCGAAGACCGTTTGTTGCCGGCAACTGGAAGATGAACCTGGACTTGGGCGCCGCGCGCGGGCTGGTCGGCGGAATCGCCGCGAGCTTGCGCGACCGGCCGCCGATCGACGTGGCGGTGTGCCCGCCGTCGGTCTACTTGTTCGCCGTATCGGAGGCGCTGCGCGGCAGTCCGATCAAGGTCGGCGCGCAGAACTGCTGGCAGGAGCCGTCGGGGGCGTTTACGGGCGAACTTTCGGTGGGCATGGTGAAGGAGGCCGGTTGCACGTACGTCATCCTCGGCCACAGCGAGCGACGGCATACGATCGGCCCGAAGGACTCGGCCGGCCACGTGCTCGGCGAGACCGACGAGATGATCGCCGCCAAGGCGAAGGCCGTCATGCGAGGCGGATTGGTCCCCATCGTCTGCGTCGGAGAGACGCTCGAGGAACGCGACGGCGGCCAAACGGAAGCGGTGCTGGAACGGCAGATCAAGGGCAGCCTCGCAGGGCTCGAACCGGCGTCGCCGGACCGGCTTGTCATCGCTTATGAGCCTGTCTGGGCGATCGGAACGGGTCGGAACGCGACGCCGGAACAAGCGGAGGAGGCCCAGCGGTTCATCCGGGGTTTGCTCGCCGATCGGTTCGGTCGGTCGCCGGCGGAGGGCATCCGCATTCAGTACGGCGGCAGCGTCAAGCCGGACAACGCGGAAACGCTCATGCGATGCCCCAACGTGGACGGCGCCCTGGTCGGCGGCGCGAGTCTCAAGGCGCCGGACTTCGTAGGGATTATCCAAGCGTGTGTTCGAGCCAAGGCGGCTCAAGTCAACGTTTGAGGTTGAAGGATACGCTCTCATGATTCTGGCATCTTTCGGCTCGACGGTCCTCAGCATCGCGATGATCGCGGTTTCGGTCCTGCTGATCGGCTTGATCCTCCTTCAGAAAAACCGCGGGTCCGGCTTGTCGGGGGCGTTCGGCGGCGTCGGC
>CAZERK010000167.1:0-7312 GCA_964514515.1 uncultured Planctomycetaceae bacterium | reverse complement strand
GAAAGTTGGATCCCCGACTTGACGTACTGTGTTATTGCGAGGACGAAGAGATTCTGCCTATGAGCCACGGCTTCAGAATCTTCGACATCGCAGCGGTTGACGTGACAGACGCCGAGACGACGCGAACCAAGGATGGTGTCCCCTCTCTTAAACTTGGGAAGAGTGAACATTCTTCATCTCACGCATTGATCGAGATTACTGCGGATTTTTGACAGCCCGCTGCAAGGCCGCAGGGAGCCGATCGCGGCCTGCGCCAACATCATCTTCAGTTCGCGTGGCAGCGCAAGCAAGCTGTGCGATAAGCACCTCTAACTGGTGTTCGCTTCATCGTCCAAGTTGCGTCCGCAGTGCGGGCATCTTGGCGGCGGGGACTTTGCTCGCTGAATCTCCTCCACGAACGCGGCGCCGAGGATGCCGGTGGGCAGCGCAAACATCGCAATGCCCAGTAGCGCGATGACGGAGGCGAGCAGCTTGCCGGCAAGCGTGACAGGGTAGACGTCGCCGTAGCCGACGGTGCTGAGGGTCGCAATGGCCCACCACATGGCAGCAGGAATGCTCGAGAACTGATCGGGCTGCGCGTCACGTTCCGCGTAGTACATGAGCGACGCGGCCAACAGCATGACCACGAACAGAATCGAGAGGGTCGTGGCAAGCTCGGGCGCGCGAGATGCAACAACACGGCCCGTGAGTTGCAGGGCTCTCGAATAGCGGCCCAGCTTGAGGATTCGGACTGCGCGGAAGAGCCTGAACGCTCGAAGCGACCGGAGGTCAACGCCCAGGAATGGCAGATAGAAGGGGAGGATTGCGAGCAGGTCGACGATCGCAAGCGGCGTGAGGACGTATCGGAGCCGACCTGTCAACGGTGCTCTGTATGCCTCGGACGCCGTGCAGGACCATACGCGCAGAACGTACTCCACGGAGAAGACCAGGACCGAGACGACTTCGAACCAATTGAAGAGGTTTGGTGCCAGCGTGTAGCAGGCGTCCACGGTCTCCAGCACCATGGCGACGATGTTCAACGCAATCAGGGTGACGAGGAGGACGTCGAAGACTCGGCTCAGCCTGTCGCCGGGAGCCCCCACGGCCAGGATTTCGTGGATTCGTCGTTTCATGATCGCGATCGTCTCCTTTGTCGCGACGAGCGTCAACAAGCGATGCCGGTTCGTGCCAGGCCGGAACCGACGGACGCAAAGAAGCTGGCATGCACGCAGCGTGGGTGCGTGAATCCGGCGCGCCGGGACTCGCACCAGCGAATGATCGTCTCCGTCTGAATCCTGGCGAACCCATCGCCGTAGGGGGGATAGCGCGTCAGGCGGGCCGAAGGCCGTGGAGGGGGGCGTCGAGGAACTTGCGGTGGCAGGCGGGGAACAGGTCGAATCGCAGGAGGCGGTAGATCTGATCCTCGATCGCGTCGGGCGAGCAGTTTTCCAGCTCTTCGAGCAGCCGGCGGATTTCCGTTTCGTGGTCTCGTTCCATCTCCTCCTGGGTGATCTCCAGCTTGCCTGCGGCCGCGAAGGCTTCGATCCTGAGGATGTAGTGGTTGGAGCCGTCGCGCTTGAGGTCCAGCCCGCAGCCGTCGCATCGATAGCGGATCATCGCGTCCCCCCGCTGATCTCGATCAGCCTGTTGAGCGCCGTCATCGCGGCGCCGGTATCGATCGCAGCCGCCGCCCGAAGCACGGCGTCGCTCAATTCGTCGGCCGCGCCCGCTACGACCAGGGCCGCCGCCGCGTTCAGGAGCGCATGGTCTCGACGTGGCCCCGGCTCGCCGGCGAGGATCGCTCGAATCGCCTCGGCGCTTTGCTGCGGCGTTTCGACGCGCAACGCCTCGGCGGGACCGACGCGCAGGCCGACGTCCTCGGGCCGCACGGTGCGGCGATGCGTTCGTCCCTCGCGCAGCTCGACGGTGCGGCTGGCGCCCGTCACGGTGAGATCGCAGAGGCCGTCATCGCCGTGTACGACCATCGCGCGGACCGCTCCCAGCCGTCGCAGCGCCTCGGCGAGCGGTTCCAGCAATTCCAGCCTCGCGACGCCGATGACCTGCCGCCGCACGCCGGCCGGATTCGTCAGGGGGCCGAGCAGGTTGAAGATCGTTCGACGGCCCAGCATCCGCCTGGCCGCCGCGGCGTGCTTCATCGCGGGATGGAGGTTCGCGGCGTAGAGGAAGCCGATGCCCGCCTCGCGGATGCACCGTGCCACGACGGCGGGCCCTGCTTCGATGCGAACGCCCAACGCCTGGAGCGCCTCGGCCGAGCCGCTCTTGCGCGTGTTGGTGCGGTTGCCGTGTTTGGCGACGCGGACGCCCGCGCCGGCGGCGATGAGGGCGGCGGCCGTCGAAACGTTGAACGTGCTGATGCCGTCGCCTCCGGTGCCGCACGTGTCGATCGTGTTGGGGTCGTCGCAGGGAATCGGCGTTACGTGGCGGCGCAGCGTCTCGGCTGCCGCGACGATCTCGTCAACGGTCTCGCCCTTGTCGGCCAGCGCTGCCATGAACGCGGCGACCTCGTCGTCGGGAAGCTGCCCGGCCATGATGGCGGCGAACGCCCGGGCGGCCTGCTCGTGCGACAGGTCGCGGCCCGTGCGAAGCGTCGCAGTCAGTTGTTCGATCTCCGAGGGCATCAGTCGTCCAGCCTCGTCACGCCGGCTCCGTCGCAGGGCGTCGTCACCATCAACTCCGCGCGGACGCCGTAGCGTGCATCATAGTCGGCTCGGATCGCGGGTTCGACCGTACCGACGGCCGCCCGGGTCGCGACCGCGACGACGCAGCCGCCGAAGCCGGCGCCCGTCAGACGCGCCCCGAAGACGCCGGGAACGGATCGGACTGCCGCCGCCAGATCGTCGAGCTGCGGGGAGGAGACCTCGTAGTCGTCTCGCAGCGAGGCGTGGCTCTCGTTCATCGCTCGGCCGAACGTGACGAGGTCGCCGCTTCGCAGGGCGTCCGCCGCGATGCGCGTTCGCTCGATCTCCATCACGACGTGCCGCGCGCGGGCCGCGACGTCCGGGGGCATCCGTCCCGACTGCTCGGCTAGGCGCCGCGGCAACACGTCTCGCAGCGACGCCAACGTCGGGTCGGCTTGTCGGAAGCACGCGAGAGCCTGGCGGCATTGCTCGACGCGTTCGGCGTACAGGCCTTGGCTCAGTCTGTGCCGGCAACGACTGTCCACCAGGAGCACAACGGCCTTCTCGTCCGGCCACGGCAGGTATTCGACGGCTTCGTCACGGCAGTCGATGCGCATGATCGTGCCTGCCCGGGCCGCGGCGCAGGTCAGTTGGTCCATGATGCCGCACGGCACCCCGGCATACTCGTGTTCCGCGCGGCGGCAGAGTCGCGCCAGCCGGTCGGGTTCCATGTCGACGTCGGCCAGGGCCGCCAGCGCCTTCGCGACGGCCACCTCGAGGGCCGCGCTGCTGGAAAGGCCCGCCCCGAGCGGAAGATCGCCGTCGATGTACAAGTCAACGCTGCCCGGTGTCACGCCGGCGTCCCGCAGAACCGCCGCCACGCCCTGCACGTAGGCGCCCCAGCCTGCGCAGTCGGTCGGCTGAACGCTGCGAGGATCGAACTCGATCGACGCGCCGACGGTCTCGCTGTACGCGCGGGTCACGTCTCGCCCCGAGCGGTTCGCGACGACGTAGACGGCTTGATCGATGGCGAGCGGCAGGACCAGCCCGTCGTTGTAGTCGACGTGCTCGCCGATCAGGTTGACACGGCCCGGTGCTCGCGCAAGGACGGATGGCGATTGTCCGGGGTAGATTTCGCGGAATCGAGCCGACAGCCGATCTGCGTTGACCAAAGGGCTGGCTCCCTGGGATAATCGCCGTTGACGGGCCACGGGCATGCGCGAGGCGAACGCCGTAGTCGTCATCGCCTCGTCGGACGATTCGCGATCGGGCGATTCGCGCGTCTCGTTACCGCATGCGTTGCCGCTGCAAGCGAGGGCCGGGCGCCGATCTCATGGTGCGGGATCGCGGCCGTCGACCTCACGTCGGCTGCAGCATCCTTGTCGCCGCGTGTCGTGACTTGTCGCCACGTCGCGCAGACTGATATAGGCATCGCCGGGTGGGCCGTCAAGAAAGCGGGCGAAGCATGGCGACTCCCGTGCTGATCGACGCGGACATGGGGGCCGACGACGCGGCCGCGGTCGTCTTGGCGATGGCGAGCGGCGCCGTCGACCTGCACGCCGTCGTCGGCGTGGGCGGGACGGTTCGCGTCGATCAGGCCGTCATCAACATCGGTCGGCTGCTCAAGGCCGTGGGGGTCTCAAGACGGCCGATCGTCGGACGGGGGCTGGACCAAGCCGACGCCGAACTGAAGGACCGTCGCGACCTCTTCGGCGAAGACGGGTTCGGCGGCTGCTCCCTGCCGGCCGATGACGGGTTGGCCGTTGGAGACTTCCGAGACGTCTACCGCCAAGCGGTCGCCCAAGCCGGCGGCGAGCTGGTCGTCGTCGCAGTCGGCCCGTTGTCGAACCTGGCAGCGCTGTTGCAGGAATCGCCCGACCTGTTCCGCGCGGTGAGGCAGATCGTCATCGCCGGCGGCGCGGTCTGGACGGCCGGCGACGTCCACGAGACGACCGAGTTCAACTTCTATCGCGACGCGCCCGCGGCCCACCGCATCCTGTCTTCCGGGCTGCCCGTCTCCGTCGTTTCGCTGGACGTCGTCAAGATGGTCTGCCTGGACGAGTCTCATCTTGCGCGGCTGGCAGCCAGCGGTTGTCGCACCGGCGAGGTGCTGGCACGTCTTCTTCGCTACCCGGCGGAGACGGAGATCGAGCCCGGCTACGGCAAGGTCTACGTGGCCGGCGCCCTGGCGGTCGGCAGCCTCGTCTGGCCGGACTTGTTCCTTGGGACGCGCATGCGGCTCGACGTCGAGACGACGGGTCCGAAGGCCGGCCGCTGCAAGCCGGCGCTCGGCGGGGACAAGGTCCTGCACGTCAACCTGTTGACGGCCGTCAACGCCGTGGATTTCGTCGAGAACTTGCTAGAATCTGTGTGCCACGAGGCGTTCTTCGTCTAGCGCCGTGCGGCCGCGCGGTGAGCCGACGCCGACGCTGATGCGCAAGACGGATCGCATGTTACGGCAACCGTGGAGGCACACGTTTGACGGTTTATCGAGACCTGTCCGAGATCGGCGCTTCCATGCGAGGCGCTGTCCTGACCGTGGGAAACTTCGACGGCGTGCACCTGGGGCATCAGCGAATCCTCCGAACGGCGCACGCGTTGGCGCAGGTCTCCAGCGCCAAGGTCCTTGCGATGACGTTCGAGCCGCATCCGTTGGCCGTGCTGCGGGCGCATCTCGCGCCGGCCCGACTGACGCCGTGGGAGGAGAAGCTGCGACATCTCCGGGCGGCGGGCGCGGACGCCGTGGTCCGGTTGAACGCGGAGCCGTCGGTCCTTTCGCTCTCGGCGGAGGACTTCGTTCGGCACGTGCTCGTCGAGCAGATTCACCCGTCCTACGTCGTCGAGGGGCCGGACTTCGGCTTCGGCCGCGGTCGGCAAGGCGACATCGAGACGCTGCGTGCGATGTCGGACAAGGGCGGCTTCCAGGTCCGCGTGGCGGAGCCCTATCGGCTTCGCCTGCACGACGGCCGACTCACGACGGCCTCCAGCACGCTGATTCGAGAATGCCTGTCGGCAGGCAGCGTCGAGGATGCGGCCGCTTGCTTGGGTCGGCCCTACACGCTGATCGGCGAGGTCGTGCATGGAGCGGGCGATGGGCATCGGCTGGGGTACCCCACGATCAACGTGCATACGCTCGGGCAACATCTACCGGCCGAGGGCGTCTATGCCGGCTGGGCCGAGATTGACGGTGTACAGGGAGCGGCGGCCATCAGCATCGGGCGGCGGCCGACGCTGGACGGCCGGTCGGTCGTCGTGGAGGCGTTCGTGCTCGACGCGAGCGGCGACTGGTACGCAGCGTCGGCCAGGTTGTCCGTCATCAAACGGCTCCGAGCGCAGGAGAAGTTCCCGGATCGGGAGAGCCTCGCCAAGCAAATCGCCCGAGACGTGGAGGCCGTTCGGCAGACGATGAACGACCGCAGGTGCGAGATCGGAGCTTCATGACTGAGCCAAGAAGGATCGACGCAGCGGCGGCGACCGCGAGGCTGAAGGCGGCGAAGCGGATTGTCATCACGACGCACGTGCGGGCGGACGGCGATGCCGTCGGCTGTGCAACGGCGTTGGGTCGTATCCTGCGGCAGCAGAGGAAAGACGCCGCGGTTTACGTACACGAGCCGGTCCTCGACCGGTATACGTTCCTGCTGAAGCAGTCTGTCGCGCAACAGACGACGCCCGACGCTGTTTGCATCTGGGACGTTGCGAAGGCGGCGGACGTCATCGCAAGGCACGATTTGCTCGTGCTCGTGGACACCTGTTCGGCTTCTCAACTCGGCAAGATCGCCGAGGCCGTCCAGCGCGCACCCGTCGCGAAGCTGGCGATCGATCATCACGTCACGCGCGACGGCATCGTGGACGAAATCCTGCTCGACGAGACGGCGGGCGCGTGCGCTCAGATCATCCTGGCGCTGTGCGAGCGGGCCGGCTGGGAGATCGACGCCTCCGCGGCCGCGATGCTGTACGCCGCCTTGGCGACCGATACCGGCTGGTTCAGGTTCTCCAACGCGGACTGTGCGGTCTTCGAGGCCGCCGCCCGGTTGGTCGCCGCCGGCGCACGGCCAAACGCATTGTACGAACAGTTGTACCTCAACGACTGCGAGGCCCGGATGCGGTTGATTGGGGCCGTCCTCGGCTCGTTTGAATTGCTCGCCGATGGGCGGTTGGCGGTCATCCGCGTCACGCAGGAGATGCTCGCTCGCTGCGGCGCTACGCGCGAGATGACCGAGGAGATCATCAACGAGCCGCAGCGCATCGGCTCCGTCGTCGCCTGTCTGCTGCTGGTCGAGCCGGCCGACGACGGGCCGGTCCGCGTCAGTTTTCGCAGCAAGCGGGGCGTCGACGTGGCCGCCATCGCCGCACGCTTCGGCGGCGGCGGGCACGAGCGAGCGGCCGGCGCGAGGATTCCCGGCACGATCGAATCCGTCGCCCGGCAGGTGCTTCCCGTCATGCTTGATGCCGTTAGAGCCGTCTGTTAGCAGGACGCCGCAGAACTCCAGAACGACCGCCTGCAGCCGCGTTTTCGCTCTTGTAGTCAGTCGCGCTGTTTGTCTCTTATTGTGTGTTGCACCGGCCATGTAAATCACCGTGCGCGATCCTGCTGCGCAGACAGCAGCGGGGCTCCCGCTCGGCCGTTGCGGAGCACCAAAGCCGGTGCATTCCACGGCCGATCCGCCGCGGTGGATCGGCCGTTGCCCGCGCAC
>CAZERK010000166.1:0-7338 GCA_964514515.1 uncultured Planctomycetaceae bacterium | reverse complement strand
GACGCAGACGGGCATCAGCTTGCCGGGCGCGCATGCGTGGCGATGAAGGCGGCGAAGCATGGCGTGGAAGGCGCTCGATCGACGAGCGGCGGTCTTTGAAGAAGGCGCGGCGCCGGTTCTGAGCGAGGCGGTTCGGGCGAAAATCCGCTCGTTCTTCCCGCGTTACGAAACGAAACGGGCGGTCCTGCTGCCCGCGCTGCACGTCGTCCAGAATGCGCTGGGGCACGTCAGCCCCCAGGCGATGAAGGAGATCGCCGAGCTATTGGAAATCCCGCCGAGCGCCGTGCTCGACACGCTCAGTTTCTATACGCATTTCTTCGACCATCCCAAGGGCCGCAAGGTCATCGTGGCCTGCCGCAGCCTGTCGTGCCAACTGATGGGCGGCGAGGCGGTGTTGAAGGCGATCAAGGAAGAGTTGGGCATCGACGAACACGAGACGACGGCGGACGGCTGCTACACGCTGACGACCGAGGAATGCTTGGCGGCCTGCGACCACGGTCCCTGCTTGCTCATCAACGAGAAGCTGCACAAGCGGGTCCGGCCCGAGGACGTGCCGCGCATCCTGGCCGATCCCGACAACGACCGGATCTGCGTGGAGCGGTCCGATCTGTACGACGCTCCAACCAGCGACCCAGCCGAGGCGCCCGGCCGTTCGGGCGAAGCCGGATCGCCGGCAACCGGACCGTCGACGACGGACTCGACCGGTGATTCAGGCAAGACAGGGGCCTGATATGCCGACGGACCCATCGGCAAAAGGCGGCTGCGCAGGGGACGCCGTCGATGTGCGTGCCATCGCTGCGTCACCGTCGAACGAGCAACAGCCGCACTGGTACGTGGCCGGCTGTCTGGCGTTGCTTCTGATCGGCCTGTTGATCGCCGCCGGGCCCGTTCTGGACCTGCCGAGTTGGCACGTCGACGAAAACGTCAATCCTGCTTTCTTGGAAGGGATGGCATGGCGCGACGGGCGGTTGACGCTTCCGCGCCGCACGCCCGACACGGCCCTCTACAAGGACCAGGTCTATAGCGTGCATCCGCCGCTGTTCGCGCTGTTGAGCTGGGCCGCGACGACGCTGGGGCCTCCACAAGGCGTGCCCGAAGGCGTGTTCTACACGCCTTGGTACGTCATGTGCGTGGCGCTGCCGTTGCCGTTTGTTGGCTTCTGGGCGTTCTATCAGGTGCTTCGCAGGGCGGAGGAGCCGCCAGCACAGCTGACTGCTTCGCCGGAGGCGCGGTCGGCTGACGGGCCGGAGGTTCCGTCTGGAATGCAGCCGATCCCCGAACTGGAGGTGCGGTCGGCGGCGCAATCGGCGGCTTGGCCGGCTGCGTGGTCGGCGGTGCTGACTGCGTATTGGCTGCTCGGTACGCCGATGCTACCGCAGCTACTGGGCTGTAGGGACGGGGCGATTAACCCGCTAAATCACGTCCTGGCGACGGGCGGGCTCATACTCCTGGCGGGCGACCTGCTCGGCAAGCAGCGCATCTGGCCGGCGGCGATCGGACTGGTGATCGCCGTCTGGAGCCGGCCGAATCTGGTCTTCTTCGGATTGGCGATTCTGGCCGTCGCATGGCTGTCGCGCGAGCAGCGCGGCCGAAGGACGGCGATGGCGGCCGCGGGCCTGCTGCTCGCCGTGGGCGTGCAGATGGGGTTGAACTGGGCAAAGTTCGACAGCCCGTTCGATACGGGATACTCATACATCTACGACTACCGCCCGGGAAGCTGCCTGGCGAAACGAGCCAACACCTATGGCCTGTTCTCGCCGCACTTCATCCCTGAAAACGCCTACTGCATGAACCTCGCGCCGCCGCGGTTTCGACTGTCGCCGAACCTCATCCAACCGGAGGGCTCGCAGGAGGGAGCGAGCATCTGGATGACGACGCCTCTGCTCCTGGGGGCGTTCATCGGCTGGCGAAAATGGTGGCAGGCGACGGCTGGACGGATGCTGATGCTGGCCTCGGTTCTGGTGATCGGGACGTTCCTGATGTATCACTCTCACGGAGCATCGCCCCTGGGATTCTTCGCATACGGGCTGGACTTCCTGCCTGTTTGGCTCGTGGTGATTGCTCCGTGGGCGGTTCAAAGACGGTGGCGGGCCTTCACGTTGGCCTGCTTTGGATGGAGCGCTTTGTATTTCCACATGATCGTGTGGATGGTCAGATGAGGCCGTCGCGCGAGGGGCGTGCGTTGTAGCGCGAGATGTCGTGGATGGATGTCGAAGCCGGGTTGCAAGATGCAGGACCGCCTCACAACCAGGACCGTTGAACCGGCGCAGGCGCAGTCGCGGGGATACGTGTCCGGATGCTTCGTCCTGATGATGGTCGCCATCCAGCTCGTCCTGGGACCGAAGATTCGCCTATCGCAATGGGGCATGTCGGCGGACTCGAACGCGGCGGTCCGAGAGGCGGTCGCCTGGATGAGCGGTCGTCTGGATCTGCCCCACGCCAACACGGACCTTGCGCACGAGCGCATGCACGATACGGCCTACTTCGAGGGGAAGGTGTACAACGTCTTCCCGCCGATGATGACGATGCTCACGGTGTTGGTGGCGCCGTTCAATCGATTGTTGGCGCTGCCGGACGGCTTCTGGCATCCGCTGCCCTATACGCTATTCGTGTTCTGGCCGCTGCCCATCGTTGGGTTCGTCGTCTTTCGCCGGGCGGTGGGAGACGCGGCCTGGGCGGCGCTGTTGACCCTCGCCTGGATGGGCGGAACGGCCGTGCTGCCCAACCTGCGCGGCGCCCAGACGGGCTACCTGGGGGAGACGGATCACGTCATCTCGCAGGTCGGGCTGCTGATCTTCGCGGCGGACGTGTTGGGACGACAGCGCATCTGGCCGGCTCTACTAGGGCTGCTGATCTCGACCTGGACCCGACAGATGACGTTGCTCTACGGGCTGCCCCGACTTTGGGTGGCCTGGCGGCGCGGCGGCGGCAGGCTGGCGATGTGCGCGGCGGGGCTCGTGTTGATCGCCGCCCCGTTGCTGGTGCTGAACGGCCTGAAGTTCGGCAACCCGTTGGATTTCGGCTACCGACACATCTACGTCGGGCGCGAGGACGGGTTGATGGGCCAGCGGTGTCTGGAGATCGGGACGTTCTCGCCGCGGTTCCTGTTGGAAAACGCCTACTACATGCACCTGGCGCCGCCGGCGGTCGACGTGTCGCTGACGCAGCTTCGAATCCGTGAAGCCAACGAGTTCGGCACGAGCTTGTGGATCACGTCGCCGTTGCTGCTTCTGGTCGTCCTATCCGTCCGGTTGTGGTGGCGAGACGGAAACCGACGGATTTTGATGTTGAGTACCTTGCCCGTGATGCTCGGCATCCTATGCTATCACAGCCCGGGCTTCATGGAGCATGGCTATAGCCGTTTCGCGCTCGACTTCGTTCCGATCTGGCTGCTGGTCATCGCGCCCATGACGAGAGGCCCGTGGCGGCGCGAGGCGGCCGGTTCAGTCGTAAGCGATCCTGGCTTGGTGCAGCCGGGTCCTGCGCTGCAAGGCGCGGCGACAACCGGCGCAGCGCTGTCAGGGCCGGCGTTTGACGGAAAGACATCGCAAGGACGGCCGTTGCAGGGACGGACCTGGTTTGCGCTTGCATGCGTTGCCTGGAGCCTGCTCTACTTCCAGGCGATTGTCCCGAATACGCCGGCGCTGCCGGCGCGACCTGCCGCGGCGAACGTGGTGAGCGATGCCCCAGTTTGAACCCGTATTGATGCGAAACGTCGGCGTCGAAGGCAGCCGCACGCTGAACGTCTATCGATCTCGCGGCGGCTACCGTGCGGCCGAGAAGGCAATCAAGCAACGATCGCCGGAGGAGATCGCCGATCTGGTCAAGGCCAGCGACTTGCGCGGCCGCGGCGGGGCCGGCTTCCCGACCGGGATGAAATGGTCCTTCCTGCCGGCGGAGCGCAAGGTGACCTATCTTTGCGTCAACGCGGATGAGTCCGAACCCGGGACGTTCAGCAACCGCGTGCTCATGGAGGAGGACCCGCACCAACTGCTGGAAGGCATCTTGGTCGCGGGGTACGCGACGCGCTCGCAGGCGGCGTACATCTACATGCGTGTCGAGTTCCACGAGCCGTTTCACGTCTTGCAGCGGGCGTTGGACGAGGCCTACGCGGCGGGGCTGTTCGGCAAGGATATCTTCGGCAGCGGTTTTGCGATGGACTGCTACATTCATCGCGGGGCCGGGGCGTACGTTTGTGGCGAGGAGACGGGCCTGATCGAGAGCCTGGAAGGCAAACGCGGCTGGCCTCGGATCAAGCCGCCGTTTCCCGCCGTCGAGGGGGCGTTCCGCCGGCCGACCGTCGTCAACAACGTGGAGACGCTCTGCTGTCTGCCGCACATCGTGCAGCGCGGCGCGGATTGGTTCAAGTCGATCGGCACGCCCGGCTCGGCAGGAACAAAGCTATATACCGTGAGCGGCCCGGTGCGGCGTCCCGGCTGCTACGAGGCGCCGCTGGGACTGAGTTGCCGAGACCTGATTTATGGCGACGAGTTCGCCCAGGGCATGGCGGACGGCAAGGCCGTCAAGGGCTGCATCCCGGGCGGTCTGAGCGTCGGCATCCTGACGGCGGAGGAATTGGACGCCAAGCTGGACGTCGCCAGCCTGCAGAAGTACGGTCTGCTGGGGCTCGGGACGGCCGGCGCGATCGTCATCCCGGACGATGCGGATATTCGCCAGGTTCGGTTGATCGTGACTCGCTTCTACGCGACGGAAAGCTGCGGGCAATGCACGCAATGCCGCGAAGGAACGAGTTGGATGTACAAGATGGCCCGACGGATTGCAGCGGGCGCGGGCCGGTCCGTCGACCTCGACATCATCCTGGAAGCAACGAAGAGCATGGGGATGATGCCGGGCATGAGCATCTGCGGGCTTTCCGACGGCGCCGCCTTCCCGATTCGCACGATCGTGAGCAAGTATCGGGCGGAGTTCGAGGAGCATCTTCGCCGGCAGCCTCACGGATACGTGGAGGCCGTGTTGAAGCGGGTCAATCCGGCCGCGTACGAGTTGCCGATCCTGGGCCGCGCGGCGGCGATTGCGACGGGCTGAAGCGACGTGCGGTCAGACATAGCGTCGGCCCCGAAGCCGGCGCGCCGGGGACGTTACGCAAGAGCGCGCGACGCCTTACAGCGATCGGGCACGCGACGTCATCGTGGAGCACGTGAAGCATCGGTATGCCGAAAATCGTCATAGACGGGCAAACGATTGAATGCCGGGAGCGCGTCTCGGTCCTTCAGGCCGCGGCGGAGGCGGGCTGGGATATCCCGCATTACTGCTATCACCCCGGGCTCAGCGTGGTGGCGTCGTGTCGGCTGAGCTTGTTGGAAACGAAGAAGCCGGACCCCAAGACCAACGACAAGTCCATGTCCTCGAAGCACCTGCCAAGCTGCCAGACGCCCGTTCGCGACGGGATGGAGGTTCGCTTCGCGTCGCCGCGCGTCAAGGAGAATCAGCAGCGGTGCATGGAGTACTTCCTGCTGAACCATCCGCTGGACTGTCCCGTGTGCGATCAGGCCGGCGAATGCCATCTGCAAGACTACAGCCTGAAGTTCGGCGCGGCCGACAGCCGGATGGTCGACGCCAAGCACAAGAATCCTAAGAAGGACGTCGGCAGCAAAACGTTGTTGTACGCGGACCGGTGCGTGCTGTGCTCGCGGTGCGTCAGGTTCTGTCAGGAAGTCGCCGGCACGGGCGAGCTGTGCATCGTCAATCGCGGCAGCGGGGCGGAGATCGACGTGTTTCCGGGTCGGCCCCTGGAGAACCCCCTTCAGGGCAACGTCGTGGATATTTGTCCCGTCGGGGCGCTGCTCGACAAAGACTTCCTGATGAAGCAACGCGTTTGGGAGCTTCGCGGGACGGGCAGTATCTGTCCGGGCTGCTCCGCGGGCTGCGCGATTCGGATCGACCACAACAACGGCCGCATCTGGCGGCTCAAGCCGCGCTACAACCCCGGCGTCAACGATTGGTGGATGTGCGACGCGGGCCGGTTCGGTTGGAAGTACGTACACGACGAGAAGCGCCTGACGCGGCCGTCCGTTCGTCGCGGCGGGTTGGCGATGGAATACCCCGATTGGAGTTCGCTGCCGCGGCTCGTACGCGTGCGTCTGGCGGAGATCGCGCAAGCCGACGGAGCGGACAAGATCGCCGCCGTATTGTCGCCGTTCATGAGCTGCGAGGAGGCCTGGCTGCTGGCGAGGTTCGTACGCGACGTGGCGCCGCAAGCGGCGCTGGTCATGGGGTCCGTGCCGGTCGAGGGCCAGGACGAGAAGTTCCCGAAGGACGACGGTCAGGCCGTGCGGTTCACGATTCGGTCGGAGAAATGCCCCAACCGACGCGGCGTGGAGATGGTTCTGGAGGCGGCTGGCGGGACGATTCTGCCGTTCGACGAGTTCATGAAGACGGCGTCGGAAGCGGCGTTCTCCGCGGCGTGGATCGTCGGCGGCTATCCGCAGGCATGGGTGTCGAAGGAGCTGGCCGGCGCACTGTCGAAGATCCAGCACGTCGTCGCGCAGGACTTGTTCGCGAGCGCACTGACGGATGCGGCGTCGGTCATCCTTCCGGGCTGCGCGTGGGCGGAACGGTCCGGGTGCTTCGTCAATTGCCAGGGCGTCGTGCAACCGTTTGAAGCGGCGATCGTTCCGCCGCAGGGATGCCAGCAGGATGGCAACTATCTGTACGCGATGGCAGGCTTCACGGGGTTGTACGATCCTGAGAAGGTCCGCGACATGATGGCCCAGACCGTGCCGGCGATGGGCCAGGTACGCGTGCCGCCGCCTCCGCCGGAGCATAGCCATTAGAAGAGAAGGCTGAAGATGGAAGGATGAAGGCGGAAAGCGCGGGGCTGGTTCGAGTTGCGTGACGCCCCGTTGGCTGTGATGACTTCGACGATGTGGCCTTGGATTCGAGATCGCGTGCTGTCGGATCAGTTCGGCTTCAGCGTGCGGCTGATGCTCGGCGTCATCGGCGCCATGCTGGGCGCGGTGGCGTACGCCATCCTTCTAGAACGGAAGATTTCCGCCTGGATACAGGACCGCTACGGGCCGAACCGCGTGGGGCCGTTCGGCTTGTTCCAGCCCATCGCCGACGGCGTGAAGTTCCTGCTGAAGGAGGACGTGATTCCCGGCAACGTGGACCGGGCCCTGTACATCTTCGCCCCCTGGATGATCTTCACCGTCGCGATGCTGGGCTTCGCGGTGATTCCCTGGGGCGGCGAGTTCCGTTGGCCCTGGATGGACGAGGCGGCCCGACCGATCGCGGCCCAGGTCGCCAGCATCGACATCGGTCTGTTGTACCTCGTGGCCGTCGCCTCGCTCGGCGTTTACGGCGTCGTTCTCGGCGGCT
>CAZERK010000165.1:0-7366 GCA_964514515.1 uncultured Planctomycetaceae bacterium | reverse complement strand
AGGACTCGCAGAACGGCGCGGAAACCGGACTGATGAAGCCGACCTTTCCGGCCGCGTCAGGCAGCCGACAGAGTCGGGCAGGCCCGCACCCCGCGTCAGTCGGTACGGATTGCAGAGAGCCGAATCGCAGCGTCAGTTTGTCTCGGACGACCTGTTCCGGCACGAACCGTTGATCGTGCCGCCCGCCGAGGCACGTCGCCTCCCCGGGCATGTACTCGACAAACCGGACGGTCACGTTGGCCTTCATCGTCAAGTCGGCGAAGTCGATCAACTCGTCGTCGTTGACGCCGCGGATGACCACGCAGTTGATCTTTGGGTGCGGAAAACCGGCCGCGACCGCCGCCGCGATGCCCTGCCAGACGCGATCGAGGCTCGCCCCGCGCGTCAGGATTTTGTACTTCTTCCTGTCGAGCGTATCCAAACGCACCGTGACGCGATCCAGGCCGGCCTGCTTGAGGTCCTGGGCGAACGGCTCCAGAAGTCTGCCGTCCGTCTTGAGAGAAAGCTCCCGGACGCCCGGACGCGACCGTAGCAAGGCGACGAGATGCGGGAAGTCCCTCCTGAGCAGCGGCTCGCCGCCGGTCAGCTTGAAGGCGCCGATTCCGTGCTCGATCGCCGCCTGCACGACGAGCGCGATCTCATCGAAGGAAAGCAGGGATCGGGCGTTCTCGCGGATGGGCGGCCCCGCCGTCTCGGAGAAAAGACGACGAAAATCGCACCGTTGAGTCACGTTGATCCGCAGGGTTGAGACGGCCCCGATTTCCCGGGGGCCAGCATACATCCGAGCGGCCAACGGGCGGGGGTCGACCGTTTGCAGACTTAGAAGGGTCGCCGACACAATAGGATAATTATAAATCCTGACCAGGTATGAAGCAAAGGAAATCAGGCCGGGCAGCTCAAGGCCGCGCCTTCCCGCCCCGAGCTGCTCGCGTCCAAGCTGCTTCTTTCCAGGCGGTTCCCAGACAATCCATCCTCGTGCGAGAATCCCGGCGTGCCGGGACTCGCGCCAGCGGGATGCCCCATCCGGAAACGCCTTATGCCGCCGGTTCGACGGCAGGATGCGGGCTACCGGCCGGCCAAGGCCGGCGGCCCTCAGTCGGATGGTAGCTGCTCTCTTGCCGCAACCGGCCGCGGCTGTACCGGGTTGACTGGCGTGGGGGTCTTCTGTAAATAGGCCAGTTCTATCGTCGGCATGTTCGGCGGAGGGCGGTCCGAGACGGCTGCCCCCGCGCATGGGGTGCTTTCGGGCCTGCGGAGGCCGTCGCTGCGGGAGCAGGGTCGGCCGTCACGAACACGGAACATGCCGGCGACGTATTCAGCAACTACTGTCATGGATGATCAGGGTGGGCGGCCATAGGCGTCGCAGTCCAGCCGGTGGAGGCGCAAGACGCTGATGATCCAAGTACGAAATCTGACCAAGACCTTCGGAAACATCCGTGCGATTGACGGAATCTCCTTCACGATCGAGGAAGGCGAGATCGTCGGTTTTCTCGGCCCCAACGGGGCGGGCAAGACGACGACGCTCCGCATCCTGACGTGCTTCATGCCGGCGTCGTCCGGGTCGGCATCGGTCGCCGGGTACGACGTGTTCAGGGAGTCCATGGCGGTCCGGCGGATCATCGGGTATCTGCCGGAGAACGTGCCGCTGGACAGCAACATGCGGGTCCGGGAGTACCTGTCCTTCCGCGGCAAGATTCGCGGGATGGATCGGCCGGCGCGAGAGGCGGCGATCAAGCGCGTCACGCAGCTCTGCTGGCTGGGGGACTTCATCGGACGGCCGATCGGGCAGCTCAGCAAGGGGATGCGGCAACGGGTCGGATTGGCCGACGCGCTGCTGCACGATCCGAAGGTCCTGGTGCTGGACGAGCCGACGATCGGGTTGGACCCCTCTCAAATCCGCGAGACGCGCAACTTGATTCTCGAGCTGGCGAAGCGGCACACGGTTCTGCTTTCCAGCCATATCCTGCCCGAGGTCGAGGCCACCTGTCAGCGGACGATCATCATCGCCAGCGGCAAGATCGTGGCGTCCGGCTCGCCGGCGGAGCTGCGGGATCGCATCCGCGGCGGTTCGATGCTAATCGCGGAAATCTCCGGCCCGCCCGCGGAGGTGCGCAAGGCCGTCGCCGAGATTGACGGCGTTGGCAAGATCGACTGCGAGTCGGACAACGGCTGGCAGCGACTGAGGATCGAGGCCCGATCGGGCAAGGACCCCCGCGAGGCGATCTTCGGCCTCGTCAAGAGCAAGGGCTGGGGGCTGCGAGAGCTGCGGCTGGAAGTCGGCAGCCTCGAGGAGTTCTTCGTGCAGATCACGGCTCGACAGGCCCAGGAGCAGCCGGCCGGCCGGCGGGAGGTGCAGGCATGATCCGCAACGTGGCGGCGCTGACGCAACGGGAACTGGTCGCCAGCTTCCTTTCTCCGGTCGCCTATATTGTCACGGCGGTCTTTCTGGTGGCGACGGGCTACCTGTTCATGGATCAGGTTCTGGTGGAAGGCGGCGAGGCCGCCGTTCGCCCCCTGTTCGACAGCATGGCCCGACTGCTCGTCTTCGCGATTCCGCTGCTGAGCATGTGGGTGCTCTCCGAGGAGTTCGCCACCGGCCGGATCGAGACGTTGATGACCGCGCCGGTCACGGACGCCGAGGTCATCTGCGGGAAGTTCCTGGGCGTCTTCCTGTTCTACGCGGGCCTGCTCGCGACGACGCTCGTTCACGTCATCCTCCTGTCCATCTATGGCGCGCTGGACGTTCCCGTCGTGCTCTGCGGCTACCTGGGCATGCTCCTGTTGGGCTGCTTCTACGTGGCCGTCGGCGTCTTCGCCAGCGCGCTGACGCGCTACCAGTTGGTGGCGGCGATTATCGGCATCGGCGTCCTGAGCGTGTTCACGCTGGTGGTGGACGCCCTCGCGGGATGGGCCGGCGGCACGTGGCGGCTGGTGCTCGGCTACGTAAACGTGTTGCACCATTTCGAGGACTTCAGCAAGGGCATCTTTGATACGCGATCGGTCGTCTTCCTCGCCAGCGGGACGCTGTTCTTCCTGTTCCTGGCGGTGAAGGTGTTGGAGTCGAGACGATGGCGGTAAACGCAAAAGAACATGCGGCAAGCGCCGCCTCGCCGGGCGGGCGATGGGCCGTCGGAACCAACGTGGTCCTCTCCGTCGTCCTGGCGATGGCGCTGCTCGCCGCGGTCAACTGGCTGTCCTCGATCAAGAACGTTCGCAAGGACGTGGCGACCTTCGGGAGCTACGGGCTGAGCGACCGGACGAAACAGATCGTCAGCGGCCTGACGAACGACGCCCAGGTCTGGACCGTGTACCCGCCAAAGGAGGAGGATCCGAAGCAGCAGGAGGTCATCGAGCGGCTTCGGGACTACCTGGACGAGCTGCAGCAGTTCTCTTCCAAGGTCAAGGTCTCGTACGTGACGACCGACCGCCAGCGCGAGAAGCTGGTGGCGGAGATCAGCGAGGCGTTCTCTAGCGAGTCGGCGAAGCACCGCGAGGCGATTGAAGCCTTCGGACGAGTCGCCGCCGATTTGGAGGCGGATTTGCAGCAGCGTCTCCAGGCCGCGACGTCCTTGATGGCCGGGGATGCGTGGTTGGGCGACTTCCCGTTGTACGCGAACATCGCGACGGTCATGCAATCGGACGTCCAGTCGCTCCAGCAGACGCAGGCGGACATCAAGGAGTTGACGCCGGTGGGCGGCATTCCCAAGTACGCCGAGGCCGTCGAGAAGGCCAAGACGGAGCTGGGGGACATCAAGTCGCACCTCCAGAGCATCTCGCAGCGCCTGGCCGAGTTGGCGGCGCTGGCCGAGGGGACGGGCTCGGAAGACTCGCGTTATATCCAGATGCTGCGAAGCGTCGCCACAGAACCGCGGACGCTCGTCGCGACTCTGCGGGAGGCGGTCGGGGCCGAGGGCGCGCCGATGCCCGAGAACCCCTCCGTGGCGTTGAAGGCGTACGCGGATCGCGGCGTGCAGGTCAGTTCCGATTTGCAGGTTCTCGTCCGCAAGGTGGACGACTTCGCGCGCAAGTTCCCGATGGTCAAGCAGCATCCCAACTGGGCCGCGCCGGTGCGCATGGGGCCGCTGCAGATGCGGATGGAAGTCGCGGACGTGCTGCGGCAGGCCGGCAAGACGCTGGAAGACTCCCGGTTGGTGATCCTCGGCGCGATCGATACGGGCGATCCGCGGCAGCTTCAGGAATCGATGACGGCCGTGCGGGAAGACGTGTCCGTATTGGAGCAGAACGCGGCGGCATGCGAAGGCTTGTTGATGAGGCTGGCGGACCGGCTGGCCAGCGTGGACGACGCATCCAAGACGATGCTGGACGCGGCGAAGGACGGCGCGCTGTTCGCCGAGAACCTGGCGGCGATCGAGGCGAACGAGAAGCAGCTTGGTGATCTGCCCGAGCCGAAGCTCGGCGGCATCGCCGACCAATTGAAGGAAGACAACACCGTCGTCGTCGAGATGGGCGGCCGAATCCGCGTCGTGAGCTTCTCCGAGGTCTTTCCGCCGCGCGAGAGCGTGGGCGGGCCGGGGTCGGAGCAGGAGGACCTCGGACGCAGCTTCAACGGTGACAGCGCGTTGTCATCGGCTCTCCTGGCGCTGGGCAGCGAGAAGCCGTTCGTGACGGTCGTGCTGGCCGCCTTCGAGCCGCCGCCGCCGCAGCAACGCAGCCCGCTCATGCCGAGGCCGCCGGAGAGTTGGATTCCGTCTCGCGCCCTGACGGAGGCGCGAAAGCGCCTGGAGGCCGCCAACTTCAAGGTCGTCGACTGGAACATGGCGACGACGCCGGAGCCGCCTACGCCGGAGGAGGGGACGTCGGCGGTCTACGTGTTCCTGCCGCCGCCGCCGCCGAGCCCGCCGAACCCCTTCATGCAACAACAGCAGCAGCCGGAACCGACGTTCGGCCAGGCCCAACGAGACAAGGTGCGGGAACTGTTGAAGAACGACGCGTGCGCGATCTTCCTGGCGACCTGGGAAATTCGGCAGGGCGGCGGGTTCTTCGGCGGTCCGCTCATGACGCCACCCTACGGATACGGACCGCTTCTCGAGGAAGACTGGGGCATTCAAGTAATAAACGCGCTGCGGATTACGTGGCTCGAGCCGGATCGCCGAACACCCAACGACTACCTCGTCAACCCTCCGAAGTTCACGCACATGCCGGCGACGGGCTTCGGCGACAGCGAACTCGGCCGACCGCAGCTCGGCACGCGGTTCCTGATCAACGATGCTTGCCCGTTGGAAAGAAAGGAGCCGATGCCGGAAGGCGTGACGGCGACGCGGGTGCTGGGAATTCCGGATCGGGAGCACTACCTGGGGATCGTCGCTTCAGACCTGATCCATATCATCAACCAACTTCGGCACAATACGTCCGGCGGGAAAGTCTCGCTGTCGGGGACGCAGGAGCATGGACCGTTCGATGTCATGGTTGTCGCGGAGCGGCAGCTTGACGGCAAGCGCGCTGGCAAGGTGGTCGTCGTCGGATTCGGCGGGAGCCTGCGAGACGATTACCTGCTGAACCCCGTCGTGGCCAGCTCGGACGTGCTCAAGCTGGATCCGCCGCCCACGGAGAACTTGGATCTGTTTGTCAACTCGCTCTTCTGGCTCAGCGGCAACGCGCAATGGATCGCGAGCGGGCCGGTCCCGGTTCCGCGGGTCAAGCCGATCGGCCGCCAGGAGTTGACGGCGATGCGCGTTCTCGTCTGGGGCGTCTGGCCGGCGTTGGTGTTCCTGCCAGCCATCATCTTGTGGTACGTCCGGCGGCGCTAGTTGGTCGCAGCGGAGACTGACCGCGGCCAGATGATGACGATTCAGGACGGCGGGCGATGCGGCGGCGATGCGGAGAAGAACCTGGCGACGGCTCGATCAACCGAGCGATGATGGGCGTTTGCTCGGTGATCGAGGCAATTGACTCTGGACGGCGCCATCGACGAGAAGCGGGCGCCTCGGCTTTACAGGTTTTCACCATGAACCGAAGAACAACGATCGGCCTGGTGTTGGTGTTGGCAATTGTCCTGGCGGCGTTGTGGTGGGCGCAGTCGCCGGCTGACAAGACAGAAAACGCCATGATCGACGCCGGCCCCAAGGCGCTCATCGAGCCGCCGTTGGGGGATTTGGCGGGCTTCGAGGTCAAGGTGGGCGACGAGCCTGCGTTGGTCTTCGAGAAGGCGAACGACAAATGGCGGATGAAGGCGCCCGTCGAATGGCCGGGCGATTCGTCCACGGTCGACGCCGACGCCAACAAGATCAAGAACTTGAAGTACGTTCAGGCCTACGCCAAGGACGACCCCGACCGCCCGACGGACCAGATGACGTCGCTGGCGGCGCCCCGACGGATTGTCAAGCTGACGGATAAGGAGGGGCGCTCCTGTGTCGTCAAGGTCGGCGCACGGCAGGCGCTGTCGACCAAGACGTACGTGCAACGGGAGGGGGACGAGGCGATCTGCCTAGTCGAGGCCGACCTGAACAGCGAGATGCGCCGCGGTCTTTCGGATTATCGCGGCAAGCGGGTCGCCGAGTTTGATCAGGCGAACGCAGTCAGGATCGAGGTGACGGGCGAGCGCCGGTACACGTTGGTCAAGGGCGCCGGCGGCTGGATGGTGGACTCGCCCGTGAAGGGTCGGGCGGATGCGTCCAAGGTCAGCGGCCTGCTGAGGTCGCTGTCGTCGTTGACGGCCAAGAAGTTCGTGGACGATGCGCCGGCGAGCTTGCGGCCGTTCGGACTGGAGCCGCCGAAGCTGACGGTGGTCGCGACCACGGAGAAGAAGATCGAGAAGCCGAAGACGACGACCGAGCCGGCCAGCGCCCCGGCTGAGCCGGAATACGAGACTCAAACGCAGACGGTCAGCGTCGCCTTGGGCGGAGCGGCTGCGGACGACGTTTTTGCCAAGCTGGGCGACGAGTCGAAGCGGACGGTGTTTCAGGTGGCCGAGTCCACCGTTGACCAGGTTGCGCCGCCGTTGGGAGACCTGCGAGACAAGAAGGTCGCCGCGATTGAGCCGCGGCGCGTGCAACGGGTCGTCCTCGCGGCGGAAGGAGACGAGGTTGAGCTGACGAAGGCCGGCGCCAGATGGCAAATCGCCGTCGGGACCGGCTTGGAACAAGGGGCCGCCGCCGAGTATGCGGCAGTCGATGAGTTGCTCTCGGCGATCAAGAATCTGACGGCGACCGGCTTCGAGGAGACGGAACTGCCAACGCAGGGCTTTGACAAGCCGCGGGCCGAGATCGAATTGACGCTCGAAGGGCAGCTCGAGCCGACGCGGCTGACGGTCGGTTGGTTTACGGCGAGCAAGACCGGCGTCTATATCCGGAACAACACGGAAGGCTTCGTGGCCGTCGTAGGGTCGGCGGAAGCGGATCGTCTGGTC
>CAZERK010000164.1:2571-7376 GCA_964514515.1 uncultured Planctomycetaceae bacterium | reverse complement strand
ATCCCATGGCGGTCGGCGACACGGACCTCGTAGCGCTGCCCGATGGCCAGTCCGAATCCGACCGGCGAGCTGGCGTGCAGGCCGGCATCGCAGATGTCATCGGTCTTGCACCGCAAGACGGACTGCGATTGCAGGTCCAACAACCAAACGTCGCAGTCCATCTGGCGCCGCGCATAGTCGCGCTTCTCTTCAGACTCTCCGTGTTTCTGCCGGGATCGGACCGTCCCGAACAGCGGGGGCCGGCCGATGTGCGGCGAGCCGACCGGCACCGGTGTCGGCAGGTTGGATGAAGGAGACATGTGGGTCACCTCGGGTCAGACAGGGCGTTTCTTCACAACGGTCGAATACTCCCGCCGCCGCGGTCGAACACGCTGCCGCCACGGCCTCGCGGACATCCGCTCGGACTAACCTGACGCTGCTTCGTGGATCACGTCAGCATGCCAGGAAAGCCCTCCTTGTCGCTTCTAACGCTGCGGGTTCACGCAGGCAGCCGGCAACTTTGCTCTCAACCAACCGGTGCCGTTCGAGCGCGCCCCGCCCGCGAGACAAACCATGCTCGTCGCCCTCTTCCCTCCTCATCAAGCCAGACGCCGCGCCCCGACTTCACGCACGGCCTCGACCGTGCGCAGAAACCCCACACCCAACCCTCTCGCGATACGCTCCCCTCCCAGGGTCGCCTCATGGTGAACGATAATCCTACGTCGACAGGCAGCTCAGGTGCATGGCGCCTCTGGGCTCGCCTGCTTACCCGCAGGAGAACACCCGTCGTTCCTTCGCGCCGAGAACTGGCAATCCGTTTCCGACACCGATCATAACTCCTGTAGTCCGAACGTCAATCGAAAACCGCGGGAATCGGGCCCGCGTAAGGAGAGGGCTGGGTCCGAACCGAGGGCGATGCCCGCCGAAGTCGGCTTCGCGCGAGGCAACTGCGCCCCATGCTTGTGGGCTAATCGGTCCCGGTATTCGCCGATCAGCCGGCGGCCGATAAACCGCGATTCAGTATTTCATCTGGCAGTCCGCGCAGGGACCGCATTTGCGGCCGTCCGCGTAATCGCCTGGGTTCGATGGCGCATCGTCATCCCGACCGGCCGTCGATCTCAAGCAGCCGCCCCAACACCACGATGTTGTAGCGGCAACACATGCGCGCACGCTGGGAGGTCGGCGCGAGCGCCCGGCAGCCTGCGCAGCCGCGTCCTCCGGGACGCTTCGGGGAAGAGGACCAGGCATGATGGATGAGCCCATGGAGCCCACTGGTAAGGACGCCGACCCATTGTTCTCGACGCTGCTCGCGGAATGTCCGGAGTTAGGAGACGTCGTTGAGCAATTCGTGCGGTCTCTCCCGGATCGGGTCGCGGCAATGCAGGCAGCCTTGCACGACGGTTCCGTCGAACGTCTGTGCGCACACGCGCATCGACTCAAAGGAGCCGGCGCCTGCCACGGCTATGAACTGGTCAGCCGCAAGGCGGCCGAGATCGAGCAGATCGCGTTCATGGGCGTCATGGACGGACTGGCCGAGAAACTGAACGAGATCACCGCCATGATCCAGCGAATCCGCGATGGTCTTCAGCCGTCGAGCTGAGACAAACGCAGTCCGTCGCATCACCCGTCGCAGCCTGATTAACGCAAACAGGCGATCCAGCCTGGCTCGCACATCACTCGTACATCACGATCGCTCCCCGCGTTCAGAGATGAGGGCGGCCGGCCTTTGCGGTCGGATGGCTCCATGACGGGTGACGCGGCCCTCGGCGATGACGGCCGTTCGGCCCGTCCGGACCGGATTCCGCAGAGAAAGACCGCGGATCGGCCGCGTTGCTGCGCGCTTGATCGATCAATCGGCGACCACGCGGCTCTTCGCCACATGCGAGACGAGGAAGCTGGATCGCAAAAAGAGAAAGAGGCCGGGAGTGTCGCTGCCGTTCGTCGGCAACGGGATCACGCAGCGTTGCCCCTCGCGCACCAGAAGCGATGGGTAAAGGTGTCAGGATGCGTTTCCTTGACGTTTTCTTCTGGAGCGGTAAGCTGCCCGCGTGGGACGTGGACCGCGAATCACGGAACCGGGGATCGCCTACCACCTGCTCAATCGCCGGGTCATGCGGCTGGCCATCTTCAAGAAAGAGGCCGATTATGCAGCTTTCGAGGGTGTGCTGGCAGAGTCACTGGGGCGGGTCGATGCTCCACGGCTGCTGGCCTATTGCCTGATGCCAAGCCATTGGCACCTTGTCGTCCAGGCAGGGCGGCGCACGAACCTGTCCACCTGGATGCAGTGGCTGACGGTCACGCACACGCACCGCTGGCACGTCCACCACCACACGACCGGCGAAGGACCGCTGTATCAGGGAAGATTCAAGAGTTTCCCGGTGCAGGATGACGCTCACTTTCTGACCGTCTGCCGATACGTGGAGGCCAACGCGGTTCGCAGCGGCCTGGTGGATCATGCGGAAGACTGGAGATGGGGCAGCCTGTGGGCTCGACGAAAGACCGGCGCACCGGTGAAATGCTGGCTGGGAGAGTGGCCCGTCGAACGACCGCCGAACTGGCTGGCCGAGGTCGACCGGCTCCTCGACGACGAAGCCCTGAGCGCTGTCCGCCAAGCAATTGCCAGGGGAACGCCGTTCGGAGAAGAGCGTTGGCAAGCCCGCGTGGCGTCGCGCCTGGGACTCTCTCTGACCATGCGCCCGCGCGGCCGTCCTCCCAAGCAGGCGAATAATTCATCCTGACACCTTTTTTCCACCTTTTTTCGGTTGACGCTCATGCAAGCGAAGATCGCGATTTTCTGGCCCGGCGACTATCGCCCTAAGCCGAACGAGCAGGCCCTGCCGCACGTAACGGAGGCAACTGAACAGCTCGAACGGGCGATCAAGAGGCTTGGCCGCACGTCGTACCGGGTTCCCGGCTTTCTCACGAAGCCGCACGAGTCCATCGAGAAGCTGGGGCCCATCGACGACCCGTTGATCGGCGTCTGCGTGCATTGGATATACGGCCCGCACACGACGGACGGCGTCGTCGGCAAGGACCATCCGCTGCTGCTGGCGAGCAATTTCTCCGGCACGTGGCCGGGGCTTGTCGGCCTTCTGAATACCGCCGCCTGCCTGGAAAGCCTCGGGCGCCGATGCGCGCGGATTTGGACCAGCGCCGCCGACTGGACGTCGGACGATGCATTCATGGCGCGGCTCGATGCATGGTGCACGACGGGCCAAATCGCGTATCCAGAAGACGAGATCAGCGATTGCTCGACCGTCTCGGCGTCGGCCGCCGATCTCGCCCGCGAGGTTTGCGACGAGATTCGCCGGCGACGCGTGCTCGCGTTGATGCTGGGCGACACGTCGATGGGCATGATCAACGGCTACTTCGGACCGCGGCTGCTCAACCCGATCGGGTTCACGGAGCACAAGGTCGACCAGGCGTGGATCATCGATCGAGGTCGACGGATTGAGCCGCGACGCGTCGACGCCGCGCTGGCGTTCGTCAAGGAAAAAGGTGTCAGGTTTCATTATTCAGAGCCGGGTGCCGAGGACTTCGACGAACAGGCCACGCGAGAGCAACTGCGGGACTACCTGACGGTGCTGGACATGATCGGCGAATTCAAGGCCGATTGCCTGGGCTGGCAATATCAACTCGGGCTGCTGCCGCTGCGACCACCGTCCGATTTCGCCGAGGGCCTGCTCAACTCGACCTGCCGGCCGGAGTCGAACGGCGACACGATCGTCTGTTCGACCGAGGCTGACCAGGGAAACCTCGTACCGATGGAGATGATGAAGCGCCTCCTCAAGAGCAAGGGGCTGCACCAGGCGGTCATGTTTCACGACGTGCGATGGGGCGGCGAGCACGACGGCCGGTTCGTCTGGGTCCTGCTCAACAGCGGGTCGTGCGGCGCCTATGCGTTCAACCACGATCCGGCCACGCTCGAAGGCGTGCATTCGTATCGACAGCCCGCGGGGTACTTCCCCGTGCCGGGCGGCACGTTCACGGGCGAGAGCCTGGCCGGCAAGGTGACGTGGGCGCGGGCGTACATCAAGGACGGCGGGCTCTGGATGGACGTCGGTCGGGGCGAAGTCGTGAAGCTCCCGCCGGCCAAGCGCGATGCGTGGTGGCGGAGCACGACGAGCGTTTGGCCGTTCATGGCCGCGGACCTCGGCGTGCGCCAGGACACGATCATGGCGCACTATCTGAGCAATCACGTAGCCGTCGCGTACGGCGACGTGTTCGAGGAGATGGCGGCGTTGAGTCAGGCGCTCGGCTTCCGCGTCCGCGTCCTGGCGGGGAAGTAGGGCCGCCGACGGCCGCCGCTGCGCCGAACGAACCCAACACGGCGATGCTGCCATCGAGACAGAGCCGGCCTCCGTGAAGCCGGTGCGAGGGGCCTGGTCTCGTCACGAACAGGCCGCGCGCGAAGACCGCAAATGCGCGCTGATTGCTCGTGAATGGCGGAGGCTCGCGTTGGCTGCGCGTGAAGAGCGAAAACTCGCGCGTCGCAATCAGCGAGCAGGTAGAGCAGGAAGCAGGTCGTCAGCAGCAGGAAACCGAAACATGACCGGCATCGCTGCAAACGGTCTGTACATCGGCGTAGACGTGGGCACGGGCACGGCTCGAGCCGGCGTGTTCGATGGCGGCGGGACCCTGCGAGCGTCCGCCGTGCGCCCGATCGAAACGTGGCGGCCGCAGGCGGATTTCGTCGAGCAGTCGTCGGACGACATCTGGCGGGCCGTCTGCGGGGCCGTTCGACAGGCGATGGCGGACGCCGGCGGCGAACCGACGTGCGTCCGCGGCATCGGCTTCGCCGCGCCGTGCGCGCTGGTCGTCCTCGA
>CAZERK010000164.1:0-2561 GCA_964514515.1 uncultured Planctomycetaceae bacterium | reverse complement strand
CTGGTCGATCGAGCAAAACGTCATCGTCTGGATGGACCATCGCGCGATCGACCAGGCGGTGCGCATCAACGCGTCGAGGCACGAAGTCCTCCGATACGTGGGCGGCACGATCTCGCCCGAGATGGAAACGCCCAAGCTGCTCTGGCTAAAGGAGAATCTGCCGCGAACGTGGCAACGGGCGGCCCGCTTCCTGGACCTGCCGGACTTCCTCGTTTGCCGCGCGACGGGGACGGACGTGCGATCGCTGTGCTCGACCGTCTGCAAATGGACGTACCTGGGCCACCGCGACGCGTCACACGGCGGCTGGGATGCGGGCTTCTTCCGACAGGTCGGCTTGGGCGATCTCGCCGACGAGGCGTTTCGGCGAATCGGGACGCGCGTCCGCCCGATGGGAGAAGCCGTCGGCCAAGGCCTGACGCCGCAAGCCGCGCAGGAACTGGGGCTACGGCTCGGCACGGCAGTGGGCGTCTCGATCATCGACGCGCATGCCGGCGGCCTGGGAATGCTGGGCGCGGTGCTGGACGGCGCGGCGCCGAGCGACGACGAGATGGAGACGCGCATCGCCCTGATCGGCGGCACGTCAAGCTGTCATATGGCGGTCTCGAAGGAGCCGCGCTATATCCGGGGGATTTGGGGGCCGTATTACTCCGCGATGATCCCCGGCCTCTGGCTGACCGAAGGCGGGCAATCGGCCACGGGCTCGCTCATCGACCACCTCATCTTCTCCCACGCTCGGGCGGCCGAGCTCAGACGAGAGGCCGACGAACGAGGGAAGACGGTCTACGAGCTTCTGAACGAGCGTCTCAATCGACTGGCTCGAACGGCGGCGTTTCCCGCCGAGTTGACGCGCGGCCTGCACGTCCTGCCCTACTTCCACGGCAACCGTTCGCCGCGTGCCGACGCCACGTTGCGCGGCGTGATCTCGGGCCTCACGCTCGGCGACACGGCGGACGACCTGGCCGTGCTCTATCTCGCGACGATCCAGGCCGTCGCCCACGGCACGCGGCACATCATCGACTCGCTCAACGCCGACGGCTTCCGAATCACGACCGTGTTCGCCTCCGGAGGCGGGACCAAGAATCCCGTGTTCCTGCGTGAACACGCCGACGTCACGGGCTGCCGCATCGTGCTGCCGCGCGAACCGGAGGCGGTCCTGCTCGGCGCCGCGATCCTGGGCGCCGTCGCGTCGGGCGATTTCGGCTCCGTGCTCGAGGCGATGCGGTCGCTCAATCGCGCCGGCGGCGCGCTCGCGCCGTCAGGCGGCGCCGTCGCCCGGTATCATCAAGCGAAGCACGTCGTCTTCCATCGCATGTTCGACGACTGGACGGCGTGGCGTCAGATCATGGAGCAGGCGTCTTCTGCGTGAGGCGCCGCCCAGGCTTAAGACCCGCAGCCCGCGCGAGGCCGGCCCGGCGCGATTCTGCGTGGGCCCTGGCGGAGCAACGCCGGACCCAGCCTCTCGAAACTTCGAAAGTCAAACTGGAAGAATCTCAAGCTCGATGCGTAGAGACGTTGTAGGTTCGCAGGAGCGACTTGAAGTCTTCCGTGAAGACGAAGTTCTCCTTCGGAAACGCCAGGCCGCTCATGTTCTGATCGATGTGCGAGAAAACGATGTCGATCTCGGCCAGCGGCTCGCCGTCCGCAAAGACGCGCCCCGCCGTGCTGGCGGCCTCCGGCGTGATGTGCTCGATGACGGCTTCGTGCCGCAACTGCTGACCGGGCCGCACCTCGTCGTGAAACACGGCCCGCTTGACCTTGGCCAGGATCACCTTTTCGCGAAAGCCCCGTGCCTCGCCGACCAGGATTCCCGCGGTCTGGGCCATCCCTTCGACGATCAAGCTGGTGGGCATGATCGGATAGCCCGGGAAATGGTCGTGCAGATGTTCCTCGGCGAGGCTGACGTTCTTGATCGCGGCGGCCCGGCGGCCCGACTGAAAATCGACGAACTTGTCAATCCAAATCCAGCGCACGTCCGCTAGGCCGCCATCTTCGTTGCCACGTAGTTGACGATCATCTTCACGGTCAGCAGGTTGGGCACCTTGGAGACGTCCGGGTCCTGCTCGAACCCGCCGAAGTCCGCATGGGGCATGGCGGCCTTGAGGGTCTGGATGCCCTTGGCGGTCATCTTGCCGTTTTCCACGTACTCGGGATTGTTCAGCACGTCCTCGGGAAACAGCTCGCCGCGAGGGATCTTGATCGAGAACGTCTTCTCCAGGCGGAACACGATGTCAAGGAAGTCGATCGATTCCGCGCCCAAGTCGCCCGTCAGCGTCGCGTCTTCGCTGATCTCATCCTCATCCACGCCCAGCGCGTCGACCAGAACCTCTTTGACCTTGTCGAAAACCTCAGCTCGACTTGCCGCCATACCCATCATCCTCCAATGCACGTCTCTTCAAGCACGATCTGCCGTCGCGACCGACGTGTTCAAGGCCGCCGGACCGCCGAGCAGCTCAAACCGCTTGCGAAGCTCGGCGATCACCCGCGCATCCACGTCGGACAACAAGCGATCACGTTCAGCCAGATTGTAATGTCGCAGCGTCAGCCGCGCCTTCACGATCTCC
>CAZERK010000163.1:3941-7452 GCA_964514515.1 uncultured Planctomycetaceae bacterium | reverse complement strand
CCATCCAACGCCGAGAGCCCCCGGCCGAGGGCCGAGAGCTCTTGAGACGCCGACAAAGCAATTTGTCGCACCGGCTTCGCAGAAGCCGGCTCTGTTGCGTATCCGGCCGCTGCTCTTACCAAGTATACCGTACGGTGTAGGTCACAACCTTCTTGCCATCAGCGGGGACCATCACCTCGAAATGAATCGTTCGGGCGTCCACCTTCTCGTACGGGTCGCTGGAGTTGGTGATTTCCCAGGTGGTCCAGCGGAACAGGTTCTCCTTGATGACGACTTTTTGCGGCTGCGGTTTGTGGTTGCGGATCTCGATCCGATAGCTGTCCGTCATGGTGCGGCGGCCGGTGTCCATGTCGAAGTCCGTTTGCGTCCGCTCGCCGACCACGTCGAACGACTCGCCCAACTTGATGAGCACCTTCTCGTCCTTGGGCGTGTGGTCGATCAGGTCCTCTCCGATGAATTCCAGCGTGCCGTCGGCCGTATCCTGCTTGTACGTCCGCACCTTGCCCTTCGGGAGCGGCATGCCCAGGTTGTTGGCTTTCTCGTTCTTGAACCGTACGTAGACGTCCACCTTCGGGTTGGACTGATTGCCGAAGTTGCGGTCCCGCATGGGCTCGGCGAAGTACCGCCAGTTCGCCGCTTGAGGCAAGCCGTAGTAAACCAGTACCTTCTCCACGTCCACGTCGTGGGCCGTCGGGAACAGCGTGATCTGCTGCGTCGTGTTCGCGAGGATGTCCGTCCGCCGGGGCAGCGTGTAGAGGTGGTACTCGAAGAAGGACTTCTCCTCGAAGCCGGCGTCCTCGGCCATCGCGGCCATCGGCATCCCCTTGCGACCGCGCGCGTAGTAGTCGGTGAGCTGAGGCTGGATGCGTTGCACGTCGCCCGCGATAAGCTTTAGCCTCGCGTCCTTGTACGACGCGCCCGACAAGTTCAGCAGCGTCACCCAGGCGCCGAGGTCCGCCTGGGTCTCGTCCTCGTTCAGGATCAAGTTGTAGTCCGCTCGCCACGTGATGCCGTTCGTTTGGTAGGTCGTGCGAACGTCGTGCTCGCCCGCCTCGGCGGCCTTGACCTTCCAGACGAGCGTCGGCCGCGTGATGAGGCCGCCGGGCAGGTCGCCCAGTTGGCTCTGGCTGCCCTGTCCGACAATTCGCACGCCGCTGTCGGTCTGCAGGACGAGCCGGCCCTGCGTCGACGACAACAGTTTGCCCGTGACGGTCTCGACCGTGTCGCCGATCGGCAGGAGGACGCTGATGGGCTGGTCGATGTACTTCTCCATCAGTTTCTCGGGGCTGACTAAATCGAACTGGAAGTTCTGCTCCAGCACGGCCGTGCCTTGGGGATTGGTCAGGTCCATGAAGCTAACGGTCGTCGGATCGATGAACTCCGCCACGTCGGTGAAGCGAAGCTCGTTGAGGCCGGCGTCCAGCTTGACCTTGCGCACTTCCTTGACGACGCCGAAGCCCGGCACCTGCCATGCAAACGTCGGGTTGTAGCCTTGACGCTGCTGCGCGATGAACTGTTGCGGGTCGAATCCGGCTGGATCGGCGGAGGAATAGACGGTGACGGCCGGGCCTGCTCCGTCGACGGCGTCGTCCGCCACGACTCGAGCATCCACGGCAAGGACGGCGGCGACGGCCGTGCCGACGGCGAGGAATCGCGAGAAGGTCTTTCGAGCGTTCATGCGTTGGCTCCTTTCTGGAGTTGAGTTGGAGGCTGTTGTTGCTTCGTTGAGCGGCCGCGCGAGCCCGCGGCTAGCGAGACGGCCCGACGAGCATCGAATCTTAACACGTCCTCTGTTGGACGCACGGATACGCACGGCGGTTCCCGCGGCTTGCTCAAAAAGAACGTGCCGCCGTGCGAGCGCGCCGCAATCGCCCAACGGCCGTCGCCATGACCGTGGCGGATATCGGCCGTCGGCGATAACCTGCGGGGCGAGGCGGCGACGGAAATCAGCCGCCTGGAGCAGACCCGTCATGCCCGACCGGCGAAGCCATCGCGGAGCCCATCCTCAGGACGCCAGACTGTTCGCGGAAGCCTGGCACGGAGCTTTGCGAACCGCCGTACACGAGCTGTCATGGCTCCTGACGCGAGGCTACGCGGAGGACTCGGCCCTCGCGCTGGTCGGCAATCGGCACAATCTGACGGAACGGCAGCGGATGGCGGTGCGACGATCGGCCTGTTCGGACGCGGCGCTTCGCCGACGAACGGCGTGCGTCGTGACGATGGAGGCGTGCAACGAACAAGCCGTCGGCATCGACGGCTACAACGTGCTGATCACCATCGAGAGCGCCTTATCGGGCGGGCCCCTCCTCGTCGCTCGCGACGGCTGCCATCGCGACCTCGCCAGCATTCACAGTACCTATCGGAAGGTCACCGAGACGCCAGCCGCCGTCCGGCTCATCCGCGGATTCCTGGACGACGCCGGCGTGCGATCCGTGGACTGGTACCTGGATCGACCGGTCTCAAACAGCGGACGGCTCAAGACGCTCATCGCGGAGGCCGTCGCGTCGGCTCGGGCGAGCTGGAACATCGAACTGCTGGACAACCCGGACGTCGCGCTCGCTGCCTATCGCGGCGTCGTCGCATCGAGCGACTCATGGATTCTGGATCGTTGCGGCCGTTGGCTGAACTTGGCACGGGAACTTGTTGACAGATTCGTTCCAAACGCATGGAAGATCGCGATGGCTGACGAGCGAGTCGCCTGACGTCGCGCCGGGCGCCAGGCAACACGCTGAGGTCGCGTCGACGCCGGGGTTCTTCGTTTCGCCGCGCGCCTAAGGCGAGCGCGCACGCTCTCCGCAAATCAGGCCGATGCGAGAATCTGACGGCGTTTTCTAACGGGACGACCGCCGGCGCCGAATCACCAACAGCCCACCGACGAGCAGGAGCGAGGCCGTCGTCGGTTCGGGGATCGCCGCGAAGGCGACCGCAAGGCCCAACTCGAAAACGTAGCCGGGCTGCGCCGGCATTTGGCCGCTCTGGGAGCCGTCATGCACGGTCGTGTTCAAACCGGGATTCGGGGTTTGCCCCCACGTCCACGAAGACGCCACGCCCGGCGCACTGGCAAACGTGTACATGCTCGCGTTGCCGTCGAGGTAGGCCGTCGCGGGCACTTGGATATCGTGAATGCCGTGGCCGGCGTAGTTGTAAGGGTGCGTCATCGGCGATTCGTAAAAATGCCCTGAGTAGTCGCGCATGAACGACGTGTAGAACCAGTCGGCGTCGGCAAGCTGGGGCAACGCGATCGCGCCGTTGTCGAACGTCATGCCGGTCACCGCCACGCTGATCCGATCCGGTCCGTTCGGGTCAAACAGCGAATTCGGGCCGGGCACCCAGATATCCTGCTGGTTGAGCGGCACGTTGATGTACATGCTGATCAGCCGGTACATCGGATCATCGCCCGAGACGACCTTGAGGATGATCGGCGTCGGGTCGCCCGATCCCGTCATCGTCGTGAGCTTAACGAAGTCCTCCCGATCTCCGACCTTGACCTTAAATTCCTGCAGCTCAACAC
>CAZERK010000163.1:0-3931 GCA_964514515.1 uncultured Planctomycetaceae bacterium | reverse complement strand
CAGCCCCTGCAGGTCTCCCCCGAGGCCGACCGTCACGTGCTTCTGCGCGATGAGTTGCGCCCCTTGGTGAATGGTGATGTCGAACCCGGTCGGCTCGCCGACGGTTTGCGCCGACGCTGCGACAACGATGCCCAACACCGAAACGACCGCGATGGATGCTTGGAACAACATGCTTCTCACGAGAAAGACCCTCCACGCCTCACAAGGCTGCACGTCGACAGCACCGGTTGTGCGTTGATCAAGAACACACTCCCCCTGGCGCTCCGTAGCTCCCGATGCTCCTCTCGCCAGGGGTTCGCCCTGTGCGCATTACACCCGTCGTCAGCCGCGCCGGTGCGAGGTCAGGCGGCAACGAGAATCGCCCCCTCAGAGCTGCCCCTCATCCATCACACATTATAGCCCAGCGACTCGGCCTGCGTCTCGTAAGAAAGCGAAGAAAGAGGGGACAACTTGTCGATTTGCGTCGTTGATCCAGACTCGCTCCGAGGTGCAGCCATACCCCGACTCAACCCGAATCGACGGCCCTTCATCGAGGCCGGCCATCCACATTCTCGGAGGTATAGTCATCCGAGCGAAGGGAGCGCATCGATCAACCAGGAATCAGGGCACTAAAGAAGATCGTCATAACTTGCTGTGAAAGCAGGAGAAACGTGTTTAATACGATATCGACAATCTGAAAGACAATATCGATAATCGCAAGCTGATAGACGTTTTCGGTCGTGCTCGTATCCATGGCTTCTTCATCCCGATGCTACAGGAACAACTGCCCGACTGCCGTACGGCTTCGCCACCGCTCGACATCTCATACCCGACTCACCCAGCGCCGGTTGCGTCCAAAGCCGGATCGCCGCGGCACGCGAGCGTGCGGCAACGCACGCATGGGACGCGGACACGGCGATGATTGCCGCCAACCCGGCGCCGGAGCGGTACGCCAACCGCCCGAATTCGCAGACCGACCCGAGGCTCGCATTATTCGCGTCGGCTAATCGACCGCTCCGGCTTGACCGGCAGATTCCAACGACATCGAAAGTTCCGGGTGGCGACGCATCGGGCGACCCGACGAGCGGCCGACCCTCTATAATCTGCCTCTGCTGATCGGATGGTCGTGGCTTCCGCGTTGGGCGCCTTCCAAGGACTACCCCGTCGGCGCGGCGCGCATCGCGCGGATGTAAGTTGAAGGCTGTCGCATGACGTGAGGATGCACCGGCCTTCAGTCCGGGCACCGCGGCGAACGGGCGGCCCCGCGACAGTCTCTTGACGGTCCCTGGGTGCGATCCGATGACACGACAAGCGGCCTTGTCACATGAGACAGTCAACCCGCGCGTGCGCTCGTTGGGCGTCGTGTCGTTCCTGAACGCGCGACCGCTTTGGTGGTCGTTGTCGGATCGAGCAGATTTGGCAATCCGCCCAGCCGTGCCGTCGAAACTGGCAGCCGTGCTCCAGGATCGATCGTGCGACGCCGCCCTCCTGCCGGTCGTCGACTACTGGAAGGGTCGCGACCACCTGCGGCTCGTCTCCAACGCCTGCATCGCGAGCGATGGCGAGACGTTGACCGTCCGCGTGTTCTCCAAGGTCCCTCCCGAGCGTCTGGACTGTTTGCACGTCGACGGCGATTCGCACACGTCCGTCGTGCTGGCCCAGGTCGTCTGGCGCGAACTCTATGGCCGTTCGTTGGAACTTCGCCGCTGGGCGCCGGTCCCCGCGACGGGCTCGGCGGCAACCGGCACCGAGGCCGTCGCTGCGGATGCGGTCCTGCTGATCGGCGACAAGGTCGTCCGCGACGCGCCCAGGGGTTTCGGCTTCCAGGTCGATCTGGGTGCCGCCTGGCGGCACGTAACAGGCCTGCCGTTCGTCTTCGCAGCCTGGGCGGCTGAGCCCGGCGCTGCCGGCGATGAGTTGGCGCGGCTCCTGGAGGCAGCCCGGGACGCCGGCGTCGCGGCCGTCGAGGAGATCGCCCGTCAGGAGAGCCCCGCGCACGGCTGGCCTCCACAACTCGCCTTGACCTACCTCCGCGACATCATGCGCTACACGATGACGGACGCGATGCGGGCGGGCTTGGACCGCTTCTTCGAGTTGGCGGCAAAGCACGGGTTCTTGCGATGACCGATCCGGCGATAGGCAGGCCTTCTGCGCAGCCTGGCGCGTCTCGGCCCTGCGATCCAGCTCAACTACACGTTCCACCTCGGCCGCTCGATTCAACCGGTTTGCCTGAGCCGTCTCGCCGATTGGACCGCCTGCCGCGACTGAGCCTGGCGGAGCTGCGCGAGTTGTATCTCCACGAGCCGTTGCACGCCCTGGGGCGAAAGGCGCTCGCCGCGAACGACGCGCTCCATCCCGAAGCCTACCGAACCTACGTCGTCGATCGGAACATCAACTACGCCAATTGGTGCACGGCCAAGTGCGCGTTCTGCAACTTCAAGGCCGATCCGCCCGACCGGCGCTCGGGCCGGCGCGACCTGCCGAAGGGGTACACGCTGTCGTACGCGGAGATCGGCCGCAAGATCGAGGAGCTGCTGGCGATCGGCGGGACGCAACTGCTCATGCAGGGCGGTCTGGCGCCGGCCGACGGCGAGGCCGGCCTGCCGTTCGACTGGTATCTCGACCTGCTACGGTTCATCAAGCGGAACTACCCCTCGGTGCACATCCATGCCTTCAGCCCGCCGGAAATCTTCGCGTTTCACCAAATCTTCGGCTTGTCCATCCGCGACGTGCTCGCACGGTTGCAGGCCGCGGGTCTGGAGAGCGTGCCCGGCGGCGGCGCGGAAATCCTGTCCGATCGCGTCCGGCGGCGGATCAGCGTGGGCAAATGCCTCACGTCCGATTGGCTGGAGGTCATGCGGCAATGCCACGTCCTCGGCATGAAGACGAGCGGCACGATGATGTTCGGCCACGTCGAGACATTGGACGAGCGGCTGGAGCATCTCGAACGGCTGCGCGACTTGCAGGACGAGTCGCTGGCCCGCGGCAACGGCGGCGGGTTCCAAGCGTTCATCTGTTGGCCGTTTCAGCCGGCTGGCACGCCGTTGGGACGGATGCGCCCGCTGGGCGAGGTAACGAACGTCGGTATGGCCGAGATGTCGGCATCGTCGATCGAGCAACAGGGCAACTCGGAGCCGGGCTCGATCCGTTCAGTCCGCCCGCTCAACGACGGCCAACACCTGTTACTAGCCGACGCGCACGAGTACCTGACGATGCTGGCCCTCAGCCGCCTCGCCCTCGACAACGTCCCGAACGTGCAGTCGAGTTGGGTGACGATGGGCCCCAAGATCGGCCAGCTCGCGCTGTTCTTCGGCGCCAACGACATGGGCTCCGTGATGATGGAGGAGAACGTCGTCAGCGCCGCGGGCACGACCTTCCGCCTGAACGAAGCCACCATCCGCCGCCTCATCTCCGACGCCGGCTGGAAGCCCCAGAAACGAGACTACTACTACCGGCCGATCGCGTAGCGCCCATCGCCGCACCCGGCGCGGTCAGCTTGATCTGCTGGGATCGCGCCGGCCCGGCGATGCTCCCGGAGCGTACGAAGACGTTGGCCGCAACGAGGATTGTCATCAAGACGCCTGGTCACGGAAGCTGCTTGCGCCGACGCCCTGATCGAGTTCAAGTCGGCGATCGAGCGCTTCAACAACGCGCGGGCCTTGTCCTCGAATGACAAGCCGCCGCCCATGTAGAGCAACCCAGAACCGCGATGCGGTGAGTCCCCCAGAAATGGCGTACAGGCACGTCATCGCCCGCACGACGTTCCCGTTCCCGTGTGGGACCGATGACTTCGTCGACCTTGTGTTCCTGCCAAAGCCGTCGCCGGGGAAGATACGGAAGACGTCGGTGATGCTGCACTCCGGTGCGACCGAAGGAGACTAAATCACCGTGCGCAATTCGGGGGCGCGCGGGTAGCGGCCGACCTCCGGGTGGGCGGGGGGATGTTCAGCCC
>CAZERK010000162.1:7225-7497 GCA_964514515.1 uncultured Planctomycetaceae bacterium | reverse complement strand
TGCGTCTTCCGGCATGGTGGATCAGCCTGCGCGGGGCCCTCGCCCTCGGCGCCCTCGCGGCCTTCGCGCGCGCTCTCGCGCGCCGTGCCAAGAATCGGCCGCAGGAACGCTCCGTCCTCATCTTCTCCCTCCTCGCCGCGGCCGTCGGCCTCGCCTCCTTCTCGAAATCCACGGTGTTCACGGAGCTGCCGATGGTGTCGCCGCGATGGGCGCTCCTCTTCGCGCCGCTTCGGAACTCGCTGGATCTCGACGCCAACGTCATCGCGCAGTAT
>CAZERK010000162.1:0-7215 GCA_964514515.1 uncultured Planctomycetaceae bacterium | reverse complement strand
TATCTCGCCTACGCCCCGCCGGCGCTCGCCCTCGGCCTCGCGTTGACCGGCCCGGGCGGCCCGCGCTTTTCCGCGTGGCTCGGGGGATTCGCCGCGGCGTACGCCCTCCACCTCGCCGCGGCGCTCGCGTGGCCGTGGCGGGAGGCGTGGCTCTGCTCCACCGGCCTGCTTTCGACGGCGGGCGTCGCGGGAGCCGGTCTCCTCCTCGTCATGCTGCGCGCGGCGAGGGAAAGGACGGAGGGGAGCGCCGCAGCCGCGGGAATGGAGCCGGCGCTCGGGCGCCGGACAGCGCGCGCCCTTGTGATCGCCGCCTCCGCCTGCGTCGCGCTCATCGCCCTCCGGCAGGCCATCGCGGGGCGCCTCCTCCCGCGCCGGATTCCCGCCCGCCCCCGACCGATCCACCACACCCTCCATCGAAGCCGCGCCCGCCGGCGCCGACGCCGCCCCCGCCGAATCCGCCCCAACTCGATCCGCCGGACCAGCCGCCACGGCTTCTGCCGAGCTGTCCCAGAAGGCTGCCCAGCAGCATTCCCTGCCACAATCCGCCGCCGCCCCAGGTGCGATAGTAGCGCCCTCGACGCGACGCAAGACTGCCGAAGACGACCAGAATCAGGAGCAAGGGGAAGATCGGCGTCAGGCAGCACGCCGCCCCCGAGGCGCCGCCACCACCGCCGACAGGAACGCCGCGTTCTCGCCCCCGGCGGGCTTGCCTTTCAACGAGGGGCGCCGCCGATCGGGAGATTTCGACCCCGGCCTCGGCCGCGATCCTCCGCGCGATGGCGGCGACGCCGAGATGGATACCTTGGCCGTAGTCGCCTCGCTTGAAGTTCGACTCCAGATACTGCTTGCCGACCGTGTCGGTGTAGGCGTCAGGTACCGCCGCCTCAAGCCCCTCACCTGTCACGAAACGGTACCGCCGATCCCTGACCGCTACCATGAGCAACAGGCCGTTGTCCTTTCCTCGCGTGCCCAACGCCCATCGCCGTGCCGTCTCGATCGTATAGGTGTACGGATCGACGCCCTTCGTGGAGTCGACCACGAGCACCTTGAACATCGCCAGCTCTTTCTGTTCCAATTCGAGGAGAACGGCGTTGATCTGCCGCTCGCTATTCGCATCGACGACGCCGGCTGTGTCAACGAGACCCGTCCGCGGAGTCTCGGACGATTGCCCGATCGCCGGCACGGCGCCGCACAAGACAATCACGATGGCGGCCCGCACCGCTGCTCCTCGCCGACGACAGGGAATCGTCTCAGAGTTCATCCGTCACCTTCGCCAGCCTCTCGACGTCCTCATACAAGCGAACGAAGTCTTCCCAGCCGCGACGGCCGTAGGGCGTCAGCGCTTGCCCGATGCCCGGCAACGCGCCGCCCGTCTGCTGCTCGACGGCTTCGAGGAGCGCGTCTCTTGGCAGGGCCTCCTTCAGGCCCTTGAGCCACAGCATCCCGCGCAGCGTTCTCAGCAGGTCCCCGCCGACGCCCACGTGCAGATCCGACAACGCCTGCTCCCGCCCCGCGGCCGCCAGCAGACCCTGCCGCAGCCCGATCAGGATGCGCTTGAACTCCCGTTCGCATTGCAGCCGGACGTGCTCTGCTTTGAGCGGCAACGACGCAAAGCAGTCTTCGCCCAGCAGCGTCGCCCGTTGCTGGTGGATCTCCAGCATCTCGAGCGGAAACGTGTCGAGCGACGCCGCGATATAGGCCGGCGTCATGATGAGCGGCGCCTGAATACGCGACGCGCCCAAGTCCGGCCCGTGCTCGGCCAGGCGCCGCAGGAGCGCCAAATCAATCTGCTGCAAGACGACCACGCTGGCCGCTCCTGCGACCGTCGGATCGAACTCCTCCTCCAGCACGAAACCGAAGACCGTTAATCCCGCCAGCTTCTCGGCTGCCATCTGCTGGACAAGCCGACCGTACTCTCTCAGCGCGGGCCGCATCGACGCCGCGACTCTCGACAGGGCTTCTTCGTTCACGGGTCCGCTCATGCTGGCCTCCTGAACAGTCCGTTCATCGAACGCCCAACGCCGATGCCGGCCATTTGTTCCCTCATGCCACGGATTGCCATCGGAAGACTAACCATGCCCGCGCTCCGCGGCCATTATAGAAACGTACATGCTTTCTATCTTGCCGGCTCGTATCATGCTCGACATGGATCTGTTCGCCGAGCATCGCCGTGCCGCCCGGGAGCGCGTCCAACCCCTCGCCGTCCGCATGAGGCCGCGAACGCTGGATGAATTCGTCGGTCAGGAGCATTTCCTGGGACCGGGCAAGCTCCTGCGACGGCTGCTCGACGCGGACCGGCTGACCAGCGCGATTTTCTACGGCCCGCCCGGCACAGGCAAGACGACGCTCGCGCAGATCATCGCCAACCGCACCCAGGCCGTGTTCGAATCCGCCAACGCGGCCGCCATCGGCGTCAAGGAAATCCGCGAGGTCCTGGCCAAGGCGGGGCAGCGGCTGGCCGACAACGGCCGGCGCACCGTTCTGTTCCTCGACGAAATCCACCGCTTCAACCGCGCCCAGCAGGACGTCCTGCTCGGCGACGTTGAGGACGGCATCGTCGTCCTCGTCGGGGCTACGACGGAGAATCCGTTCTTCGCCGTCAACGCCCCGTTGGTCTCGCGCAGCCAAATCTTCCAGTTCGAGCCGTTGAGCGAGGCGAACATCATCACGTTGATGCGCCGCAGTCTGGCCGACCGCGAACGGGGACTCGGCGGCTACGAAGCCACGATAACCGATGACGCCCTCGCCTTCCTGGCGACGATCAGCGACGGCGACGCTCGTCGGGCTCTCACGGCTGTTGAGGTGGCCGTCCTCTCGCAACTCTCTTCGAAACCTCCGGGCGCGGGCGACGCCATCGCATCTTCCGTCGATCGCCCTCGCTCTCCGGACTGCATCCTCATCGATTTGGTCGTGGCCCAGGACTCCATCCAACGCAAGGCCATCGTCTACGACGCAACAGGCGACGAGCATTACGATGCCGCCAGCGCCCTCATCAAGTCGATGCGAGGCAGCGATCCCGACGCCGCCGTCTATTGGCTGGCCCGGATGCTGGAGGCCGGCGAAGATCCTCGCTTCGTCGCGCGGCGCATCGCCATCTGTGCCGCCGAGGACGTAGGCAACGCCGATCCGATGGCGTTGGTGCTGGCCAACGCAGCGGTTCAGACGACCGTGTTCGTAGGCTTGCCGGAATGCCAACTGCCCTTGGCCCAGGCGGCGATCTACATCGCCTGCGCCCCGAAATCCAACGCCAGCGCCCAGGCCATCTGGAATGCCGCGTCAGACGTCAAGGAAGGACGAACGGTTCCCGTGCCACGGCGCCTTCGCGACGCGCACTACAAGGGCGCCAAACGGCTCGGCCACGGCAAGGGCTATCAGTACGCCCATGACGCGCCGGACGGCATCGCGGATCAGGATTACCTGGGCGTTGACAAAACCTACTATTCGCCGACCGACCGCGGCCACGAAAAACAGATGCGCGAGTACCTGGAGAAGTTCAAGCAACTCCGTCGTCAGAGCAGGTCCAAGACGTGAATCCGCCGCTGCATCCGTCAGCTTCGCCAACAGGTGCCGCCGCCGCCGGCTCCGCATATGCGCCGCCGACCCTTGACGCGGCCGGGCGCCGTCGCGAAGTCCTCACGACCACCCTGCCCTGGGTCTTGGGCGCGGCCATCGCGTATCGCCTCGCGCTGACGCTGGTTCTCGCGTGGTGGGTCCATCTCGCGCCGCCCCGACCTGCGCCGACGCCCGGCTACTATCACGGCATCGATCGCGTTGCCGGCATCATCGGGGAACTGTGCGTCAAATGGGACAGCTACTGGTACCTGACCGTCGTCGAGCGAGGCTACGAGCACGCGCCCGGCGAGGCCGGCAATACTGCGTTCCTGCCGCTCTATCCGATGCTGACCCGTGTCGTTGCGGCGACAGGCATCGGTCCCGCTGTCGCGGGCATGCTCGTCTCGACGCTCTGCTTCCTCGTTCTGATTTGGCTTGCTTGTTTGTATGGGCGAGCCCTCTACGGCGCCCAAGCAGGCGCGGCGCTCGCCCTGTTTCTATGCGTCTTCCCGTCGTCCTGGGTCTTCCAGATGGTGTACACGGAGTCCCTGTTCTGCGCGTTGCTGCTGGCGTTCCTGCTTCTGTATCGCCAGGGCCGTTACCGCTGGGCAGCCGCGGCGGCGTCCGTGGTTCCGATGGCGCGAGGCGTCGGGCTGGCCTTGCTGCCTGCGATAGCCGTCGACACCGCGTTGACGTGGCTGCGAACGCGGCGATTCCCCCGCGAGAAGCTGACGCCTCTGCTTGGCGCCGCTCTCGGCGTGTTCACCGTCTGTGCGTTCTACTGGAGCGTGACGGGCCGACCCTTCGAGTTCCTCCTGCAGACGCAGAACTGGGACTCGCAGATCCGCGTCGGCGACCGAACGCTCTCGCTCTTCGAGTCGGTGACCTTGGACATCAGTAGCTGCGAGGTCCAGGCGTATCTACCGTTCCTCGCGGTGTACGTTGTGACGGCCATCGTTCTCCTGGTTCGCCGGCCGGACGTCGGCGCCTTGTTTGTCGTAGCAAGCCTGGCCATGACCTCAACGGTGTCGTATCACGCCCAACTGCGCTACCTGCTGCCGCTGTTGCCGGTTCACGCCTTCCTCGCAGATATGCTTTGCCGTCACAGCCTGCTTCTGCCCGTCCTGCTCATCCTTGCCATCCTCCAGTTGCTCGTCACGCGCTTGTACCTCGATTGGTTCTTCGTCATCTAGAGCAGTCCTGCCCGCGTGTAGCGTCGGCCGACGCCTTCCGCCGACGATGCTCCGCCTTGTCATGCTCCTCCCGCCTGACGCAGCCGGCCGGAGCCGGCCCGGGAGGCGATGCGACAGCCAATTCCGCTTGATGCTCGCTCCCACAGAAGCCAAAGCCCACGAGACAGTCGTCTTCGTGGGCTTGGTCGGTCAGTTAAAGGCCAAGGACGGCCTGCTTCGGAAACTCATCTCACGACGCGACGCACCTGAACCGTCCGCGTTTGCGTGGTCGTGGTGGTGCGGACGACGGTTACACGCTGCGTGGGGCTTTGCACAGGCGCTCTGACGACCGGGACGTATCCGCACGCAGGACGATCGGTTTGACCGATGGAGAGGCTGAACCGGGCGGCCGGAGCGTTGTGCGATCGGCCCGGAGCTTCGCGGCTGAAGGACAGGCTGAAGCCTGCGCCCCTGTGTCCGGCCGCGGGGGCACGGCCATAATCGACCGGCCTGTCGGACCATCGAGGGGTCTCATGATATCGACCGCTCGATCCGCTCTGGGCAATCGCTACCGCCGTGCCGCCGTTGCGGGCGACTGCGACAGCCGTTGCGCTGCTTGATCCGTAGCCCGTTGCGACCGCGGTCGCGACCGCATCGCCCGCGAATAGCGGGGCTGCGAGCCCGAGAATCATCACCGCCGAGAATATGACTTGCCGTTTCATCGCTGCACCCCTTTCAGGCGAGGCGTAGGGTCCCAGTTCGAGCGAAACGATCATCTTCACCGTCGCCTTAGACACGACTCAGCCCCAACGGTTAGCGAGCGACTGCCTGCCCGGAGGCATGACAACGCCAGGTTCATCAACCGGACCTGCAATCGCGTCGCGCAGGTACGTTTCCAGCAACCGGTGGGGCGAGGCGGAGCTGTGAGCAGAACTGAAGCGGTTCAACGGATATCGGTGCCAGCGACAAGTCCGAGGCAGCGGAAGACAGACGGCGCCGCACGTCGCGCCAAGTCAGAGCACAGACATGATCCGATCGGCGGTCTCCTGCGGCGTCTCTTCGACGCCGACGTCCAGCCAATGCGTCATCTGAAACTTGCGGAACCACGTCCGCTGGTGCTTCGCCAATCGGCGCGTCTGGATCTTGATCTGTTCGACGGCGTCTTCCAGGGGCGCTCGTCCTTGCAGGTGCCAGATGATCTGCGCATAGCCGAGTGCCTGGGCGGCCTGGGCGCGCACGCCGGCCGGCTCGGCCAGCAGCGCGCGGACTTCTTCGACGCGCCCCGCGTCGATCATGGCCTTGACGCGGGCGTTGATGCGGCGAGCGTTGTCCTCCTTCGCCCGGCGAATTCCAACGACGCGGGCCGGGTATCGCATGGACGGCGCCCCCCACTGTTGTTGCTGCGTGCTGAGCGGTTTGCCCGTCGTCTGCCAGACTTCCAGGGCACGCTCGATTCGCTTGTAGTCGTTTGGATGGATGCGCGCGGCCGCCTCGGGATCGACGCCTGCCAACTCCGCGTGCAAGGCCGTGGTTCCTTCACGTCTGGCGCGATCCCTCAGCCCGGCCCGGATCGTCTCGTCGGCCGCGGGTCCCGCGAACATGCCGTACATAAGGCCCATCAGGTAGAGGGGCGTCCCCGCAACGGCCAGAACGGTCCGGCCGCGACGGCTCATCTCGGCAATCGCCGAATCCGCTGCCTCGACGAACTTCGCCACGCTGAAGGACTCGTTCGGCTCCGCCACGTCGATCAGATGATGCCGTACCGAAGCAAGCTCCTCAGGACTGGGCTTGGCGGTGCCGACGTTCATCCTTCGATAGACCTGCATCGAATCGATGCTGAGGATTTCCGCCCCCATGCGCTTGGCCAGCTCCAACGACACGGCCGTCTTGCCGCTCGCCGTACAGCCCAACAGCAGGATCATGCGAGGCTCGAATGCCGCCGTTGGGCTCATAAGCGTTGACCTTCCAATCGGGTCGCTGTTAGCATGGTCGCTATTTGATTCGCTCGATACCGCCGCGCCTGGCCGACCGTTCGATGGACGCCTGACAGGAGATCATATCATGCCGAGGTCGAGATACCTGCTGCCGGCGTTGTCCGCGTTGGCCTGCGCCGGCCTCTTTGCCATCGGCGGGTGCCTCAACATCAAGACGCCGGAAGAGATCAACATCGGCGCCGGGCGGGCGCCGGTCGATGCCAGTCGGGTTCCTCCGACCGCAAACCACGAGGAGGCTCGACAGAAGCTGGCCGAGGCCTACGACGAAATCCGCCACCTCCAGGGCAAGGTCCGCGATCTCGAAGACGACAAGCGCAAGATCAAGCGCGAGCGCGACGACTGCAAGGACCGCTACGAGAAGCTCAAGGACCGTTACGGGGATTGAATCACCGTACGCAATTCGGGGGCGCGCGGGTAGCGGCCGACCTCCGGGTCGGCCGGAGAACGGACCGCCCCCGCTGGGGCCCCACCCCCCCCCGGGCGCGCGGCCCGGAGCC
>CAZERK010000161.1:0-7513 GCA_964514515.1 uncultured Planctomycetaceae bacterium | reverse complement strand
GGCGCGGCGAACGACATGAAGTCGCGCGACATCTCGCTGGCGGCCTTGAACGACGACGTGCCGAAGCTGGCGGCGGCGGCGGCGGCGCTCAAGGCGGACGTCGTCCTCAAGGGCCTGGCCGAGGCCAAGTGCGCCGGCACGACGGAGATGGGCGGACGCACGCTGCACCGCTGGACGGCCGTGCTCAGCATCCGGGCCTATCATGCCGACAGCGCGCAGCTTCTCATGTCGAACACGTACACCGCGTCGAAATCGACCGTCAGCGGCAACGCCGGCGATGAAGCCCTGCTAGCGTGCGTGGACGAGAACGCCGGCAAGATCTTGCGGGAGATCGGCGAGGCCTGGCAGAAGCGGCAAAACGTCCGCCGCGTGTGCCAGGTCACGCTCACCGATTGCAGCCGCGAGGACTACAAGGCCTTCGAGGCGGCGCTCGCGGACGTGACCGGCGTGCAGAGCATCCGCCTCCGCGAACTGGTCAACAACATCTGTCGGGTCGAAGTCGAATGGTCGTATGACCTGGAGCTGCTCGTCCGCAAGATCGAGGACCTCAAGGTCCCCGGCACGACCTACCAGGTGACCGAGCAAACCCACGACCGCGTCATCTTCAAGGTCTCCAAGACGATCCAGCTTCAGTAGGTTCGCCAGCGGGCCACGACGAGCACAGGAGTTGATCGCTCAGATGTCATTGTGGCCACTGGATCTTGGCGTTGGCTTATCGCCGCGTGGAACGCGGTTGAGGGCACCGGCGCACAACATGTCGTACCAGCAAGACCACGAGGCGATGGTGGTCTCGTCGATGCTCACGCGTCGATTTCGTTTTGTTACGGTGACAAGATCGCGTTAGCCCAGTCCTTGTGGCCTCATGATTTCACAGGGCTTCGATCGCGGAGGATGTGCCATAAGGGAGAGGTGGATTGTCTTGTCCATCGAGTCTCCCGAGGGATGAACCTCGCTGGTTTGTCAGACTGGCCGCCAGGGAGGTCCAATTGTGAGTCAAGTGCTCCGCATGGTCAAACATCCAAAACGGCTTCGAGAATTCGCGGGCTCGCAGGCCGATGGATATGATAATAGAAAACTTGCTTCCATGAGGGATTGCAGAGAATGGCGACTGCCGAACAAATCAAGGCCCTCGTTCGGAGCCACAATGCTGGCGACGAAGAGCACTTCCGTGCCGTGGGCATGCAGATCGCCGCAGCCCTGGCGCGGAAGGGCCATACTCGGCTTACCCAGGAGCTCCGTGACCTGCTTGAGAGAGCCCAGAGGAAGCAGGTGCCGGTCGGATCTCCTCGCGCCGTACCCATCGCCAGGCCTGCCGGCGAACTTGCGGGCCTCGTGTCGGCCAGCTATCCGGCCATCCGGCTCTCGGACATGGTCTTGTCGGCCGCCACTAGAGGGCAGTTGGACGCCGTGATTAGGCAATACCATCAGCGAGAACTCTTGCGTTCGCATGCCCTGGCCCCCAAGCGAAAGCTGCTCTTGGTGGGGCCCCCGGGTTCTGGCAAGACGATGTCGGCGAGTGCCATCGCAGGCGAGTGCGGGCTACCCTTGCTTTTCGTTCAGTTACACAGCCTTATCACGAAATACATGGGGGAGACGGCTGCCAAGCTCCACTTGGTCTTCGACGCCATGATCGAAACCCGCGGAGTCTATCTGTTCGACGAGTTCGACGCGATCGGCGCCGAGCGTGGCGTCAGAAATGATGTCGGAGAAATACGCCGCGTGTTGAACTCATTCCTTCAGTTTCTGGAACGCGACGACTCGGAGAGCATCATCATCGCAGCGACGAACTTTGTCGGCATGCTGGACAAGGCGTTGTTCCGGCGTTTCGACGATATCGTGCGCTATGAACTACCTTCACCGCGCATGATCCGCAATCTTGTGGAGAACCGTTTGGCCGCTTTTGACCTTGTGGGGGTGAAATGGCGCACAATCGCCGCCGCGGCCGGCCGATTAAGCCAAGCCGAGGTCACGCGAGCGTGTGAAGAAGCAGCTCGCCAAGCGGTGCTTTCTGGAACCAACACCGTGACAACCGACAGTTTGGAGCGGTCATTAATTGCACGGCATCATCAGGCGAGCCGCCGGACCGCGAAGGAGCGGACCCGGCGATGAGTGATCTCTCGCACCTGCGCTTAGAGAACACAGCTGATAGCCTGCCATACACTTCAACCCAACGAGGTGGCGGTGATTTTCCGCTGCCACCTCACGACCGTAGGCCGCATGCTCGGCACCTTCTAGGTGAGATTGAGCAGGTCCGTGATCGAGTTGACAATCGTCGCCGGCAACTGCCTCCCGCCAATGAAGAAATCGACGGATACCCCCTCGCCATACGTAGCGACCGGGGTTTTGCTCTGAAACTGGAAAGCCTCGACCGGCGCCGTGACGGCATGGAGTTGTTGTCGGTGCGAACGGCAAAGGACACGCAGGTCGCCAACGTCTTCGTTCGCCGAGACAAACTGGTCGCTTTCATCCAGCTGATTGAACAGTACCGCGACAAGAACACAAAGAAGGGCAAGCCGAAAAACCAGGCGCTGATCGACAGCATCGCCGCCGTCAAACTCGTCGCCGTTCGTGACCTCTGGCAGGACAGCGAGTCAGCAGGTTATCCAAGGTTGGACGAAGCTATCTGGTGGGAGGTGTGGATTCGCACCGCCGGCATCGCTCCGGATGCCGCCTTCTCCCGTTTCGCTGAGCTCGCTCGCGGAGTGGAGATGCGCATGGGCGAGCACTACGTCGCGTTTCCTGAGCGCGTCGTGTTGCTGGCACGGGGCACCGCCAGGCAGATCGGGCGATCCTTAGACGTCCTCTCCTACATCGCTGAACTGCGCGAGCAAAGGAAGTGCCCACGACATACTTGGGGCTACCGCCCCGCGAGCAGCAAGCCTTCATCGAGGATCTCGTGCGACGGCTCGTTCCGCCGGCGATGGATGCGCCAGCCGTCTGCCTTCTGGACACTGGTGTCAACCGTAGTCATCCCCTGATCGAGCCGGTGCTTGCGGCGGCCGATGCGCAGGCGGTCGATCCCGCCTGGGGCGGCGCCGACCATGATCCTGATCAGCACGGCACGGGCATGGCCGGCATCGCCCTCTACGAGTGCCTGACGAAGGTCCTTGGCCGCACTGGGCCAATTAGCCTGCGCCATCGCCTGGAGAGCGTAAAGTTGCTGCCTCCGCCTCCGGGTGCGAATGAACCAGAGGTGTACGGGTGGGTGACCCAACAAGCCGTCGCAAAGGCGGAAATACAGGCCCCGCGCCGGAGCCGGGCGGTCTGCATGGCAATCACCGCGGATGACCGCGATCAGGGCTTGCCGTCTTCCTGGTCCGCAGCGGTCGATCAGCTGTGTGCCGGGGAGCTTGATCGGAATACGAAGCTCATGTTCATCTCCGCCGGCAATTACGACGCCGTCCTGCAAAACCCGGATTATGTCTATCCGACGTGGAATCAGCAGTATGCAGCAATCGAAGACCCGGCCCAAGCATGGAACGCCGTGACCGTAGGCGCGTACACAGAAAAGGTCGTCACCCAAGATCCATCCTTCCGGGGCTGGCAGCCGATCGCGCCTGCCGGTGATCTCACGCCTACCAGCCGTACCTCATTGGCATGGCCACCCGAGAACTACGTTTGGCCGATCAAGCCGGACATCGTCATGGAAGGCGGCAATTACATTACGGATGGCCGGAACCGGGACTCTTGCGCGGATTTCTCACTGCTGACCACAGCTGTGCGCCCTACGGGTGGGCCACTCGCTCTCATGCGGGACACTAGCGCTGCGGCGGCTTCGGCGGCCCGGCTGGCGGCCATCATCTGGAGCTACTACCCGAGACTCTGGCCCGAAACGATCCGGGGCCTGCTCATTCACTCCGCTGAATGGACCCAGGCGATGCTGGCTCGCTGTCCGGGCAACAATAAGGAGGATGTCCAGAAGCGGCTCCGTTGCTTCGGCTATGGAGTACCGAGCGCCCGCCGCGCGGTCTGGAGTGCGGAAAACGCGGCGACCTTGATTTTCGAGGGCGAGCTTCAGCCGTTCCATAAGGTCGGCAGCGAATACAAGACGAAAGAGATGCATCTGCACCGCATCCCGTGGCCGACCGAAATCCTCGGGGAGCTTGGAGAAGTCCCTGTCAAGATGCACGTCACGCTGTCCTACTTCATAGAACCCAGCCCTGGCCGATGCGGATGGGGCGAGAAGCACCGTTTCCAGTCCTACGGGCTGAGGTTCGACGTAATCAGCCCGCTGGAAGATGAGGACCAGTTCAAGCAGCGCATTTCCCGGGCGATGTGGGCCGACGCCAACCAGCGGCCGGACAACGTGCCCGAGACTCGCAATTGGACAGTAGGAAGCAAGGGCCGGACGCGAGGCTCGATCCATTCTGATTGGTGGACGGGGACGGCCGTCGAATTATCGCGGTCCGGTACGCTGGCCGTCTATCCTGTGACGGGCTGGTGGAAGGAACGACATCACCTCGGGCGGTGGGATCGCAAAGCGCGGTACGCTCTCGTCGTTTCGATCGAAACGCCTCAAGTGGACGTCGACCTGTACACGCCGATCGTCAATCAGGCAATGGTGTCCACTGAGCTTGGGGTGTGATGCAACACATCCAATCACACGCCACGTCTGGAGGTGCCCCATATCGGCATGTGCGGCCGCTCGCGGCTGAGACTGCAGGCTGTCTTGGTCGGCAGGCCTGATACGCCGCGGCGCCAAGGACTGAGCCAAGAGGACCTTGTGCAGTTCCCCGGACCAATGACGCTGCTCTTGTGGGTTGCGGCCTCGCTCGGCCTAGCGTTTCGACAAGCCCGCCGCACCTGGAACAGACGAAGTTCCCGCTTTGTAGGCGTTGGGCTGTTTGGCGGCGCTCAGCGCGCCGCTGCGGTCTCCGATTTCAGATCGCGCCCGATGCGTGATAGGATGCCGGGGGCGGAAGGAGACTGCGCGTGGGGCATCGCGAGACAGGCCGGGCCGGTTCCATCGCGTTCACGCTCAACGGGCGGCCGCTTCAGATCGGCCGCGAGGATGGCTCGACGCTGCTGGAGCTGCTGCGCGAGCGGTTAGGCGTCACGTCTCCCAAGGACGGGTGCGGCGGGCAGGGGCAATGCGGCTGCTGCACGGTTCTGATCGACGACATGCCTCAGTTCGCCTGTCGAATCCCCGCGAGCCAGTTGGCCGGGCGGCGCGTCACGACGTTGGAGGGCCTGTCGGACGACGACCGTCGATTACTGGCGGACTGCTTCGTGCGCGCGGGCGCCGTACAGTGCGGCTTTTGCACGCCGGGCATCGCGATTCGCGTCCACGCCCTGCTGGGCCGATACCCCCATCCGTCGCGACGAGAAATCGCGGGCGAGCTGGTCGGCCATCTCTGCCGTTGCACGGGCTACAAGAAGATCATCGACGCCGTCGAATTGCTGACTCGCGTGCGATCCGGACAGGCGAGCGTGGGAGAGGGCGCGGACCCGACGGGCCCCGTGGGCCGCATCGATACGTCGCCGCCGCGAGATGCGCAGTCCGGCGAGCACCCGGGCCGCATCGGCACGTCGCTGCCGCGGTACGACGGGCACGAGGCGGTGCTCGGCCAACGCAAGTTCATCGACGACATCGCCGTCGACGGCATGGTCTTCGCCGCGATGCGTTTCAGCGACCATCCGCGCGCCCTCGTCCGACGGATCGACACGTGCGCCGCCGAGGCGCTGCCGGGCGTTCTCCGGGTTGCGACCTGGCGCGACGTGCCGGGCGAGCGATACGTCGGTCTGATCGAACGGGATTGGCCGATCTTCGTGGCCGAGGGCGAGGAGACGCGGTGCGTCGGCGACGTGCTCGCGGCCGTGGCTGCAACGGACAGGCGAACTGCCCGGCGTGCGGCGGCGTTGATCGAGATCGACTACGAGGCGCGAACGCCCTTGACGACGCCCGAAGAAGCGCTGAAGCCCCAGGCGCCGGCGATCCACCCGCGGGGAAACCTTCTCGATCGGGCCGTCCTGGTTCGCGGCGACGTCGACGCCGCCTTGGCCGCCAGCGCGCACGTCGTGGAAGATGTCTGGCAGACGCAGCGCATCGAGCATCTGTTCCTGGAGCCTGAGTCGTGTCTTGCCGTCCCGGTCGAGTTTCGCGACGGCCGCCTGGAGCATCTCGGCCAAGCCGACGCCGGTTCCGGTTGGCACGCCTTGCAGGACGGCCTCGGCTTTGAACCGGCCCGCGACCTGCCGCCGGATCGGCGGGGACTGTTCGTGTTGTCGGGCGGCCAGGGCATCTACGACGACCGACGGCAAATCTGTCGAATCCTCAACTGGCCCCTCGAACGGGCGCACGTCGAGTTGGTCTCGACCGGCGGCGCGTTCGGCGGCAAGGAAGACGTGTCCATCCAAGGGCAGACAGCCCTGCTCGCGCATCTTCTCGGCAAGCCTGTCAAGACGACGTTGACGCGGCAGGAGAGCATGCGCCTGCACCCCAAGCGGCATCCGGTCCGCCTGCATTACAAGGTCGGCTGCGACGCCGAGGGCCGGCTGACGGCGCTGCGGGCGCGCATCGTCGGCGATACGGGGGCCTACGCCTCCGTGGGGGCCAAGGTGCTCGAACGCTGCGCGGGACACGCGGCCGGGCCCTATCGCATGCCCAACGTGGACATCGAGGCGCTGACCGTCTACACGAACAACCCGCCGTGCGGGGCGATGCGGGGCTTCGGCGTCAACCAGGCGGCTTTCGCGATCGAAGGATGCCTGGACGTCCTCGCCCGGAAGGTCGGCACCGATGGATGGGAAATCCGCAGCCGCAACATCCTCGAGCCAGGCGACGTCTTCCTGACGGGCCAGCGCATGGTCAAGCCGTTCGGCCTCCGCAAGACGCTGGAAGCGGTGAAGGACGCCTACCGCGGCGCGCGATATGCCGGCATCGCGTGCGGCGTCAAGAACGTAGGCATCGGCAACGCCTTGCCCGAGGCCGGCCGCGCGACGCTGACCGTCGAGGCGGACGGGCGCGTCACGATCCGCAGCGGCTTCACGGAGATGGGTCAGGGCCTCTTCACGGTCCTGATCCAGACGGCCGTCGAAGAGACGGGACTGCCGCCGGAGACCTTCAACGTGACGACCGACACGCGCGACGGCCTGGACTGCGGCCAGACGACCGGTAGCCGCGGCACCGTGCTGGGCTGTCACGGTGTCATCGACGCGGCACGCAAGCTGCGCGCGGACTTGCAGGCCGGCGCGACGCTCGCAGGGCTGGCGGGTCGGGTCTACGAAGGCCGTTGGGACTGCTTCCCGACGGACAAGTTCGGGGCCGACGTGCCGGAGCCTGTCACGCACCTGACCTACGGCTTCGCGACGCAGGTCGTCGTCCTGGACGACCGGGGCCGCGTCCAGCGAGTCGTCGCCGCCCACGACGCCGGTAAGGTCGCCAACCCGCTTCTGGCCCAAGGGCAGATCGAAGGCGCGGTGCATATGGGCCTGGGCTATGCCTTGACGGAGGCGTTCGTCGTCGAGGGCGGGCACGTCAAGACAAACGACATCAAAGGCTGCGGCATCCTCC
>CAZERK010000160.1:0-7597 GCA_964514515.1 uncultured Planctomycetaceae bacterium | reverse complement strand
GTTTCACGGTTGCGTGCGACTCCGGGCCAGGTCGCGGCCAAGCCCCTGCTCGGCTGGAGTATGCGAAAGACGGCCCTCTCGCGTTTGCGGCGCCGCCCGGACTGAAGTCCGGGGCTCCTTGGAGCCCCGGGCGGCAGACGCCAAACGCGTGGCAGCCCTCGGCCGGGTCCAGACAATGGAAGGCCGACGACGGAGCGGCAACCTTAGGCCGGCGAGCCGTCGCTCGTGACGCCGACGGCGCTGGCCATCGCGTGCGTTTGGGTATGCGTGATGGAGAGCAGGATTCGACGGATGCCGAGTCGATTGGCGACTTCCCGCGTATGACCTGAGAGCAACACCAGCGGCTGGCCTGCATCATTGTTGACGATCTCGATGTCGGTCCAGGCGATCTGCCCGCGCCAGCCCGTGCCGATCACCTTGAGGATCGCTTCCTTGGCGGCAAAGCGGCCGGCAATGTGCGGGACGGGGTTCTTCATCCTCGTGCAATAAGCTTGTTCGGCTGGCGTCAGGATGCGGTCGAGGAAACGGTCCGGGTGCTGGCGCCAGACGTGGGCGATGCGCTCACACTCGACGAGATCAATGCCGTGAGAGACAAGGCTCATGGTGACGCAACGTAGCGTTGCGCGGCGCGCCGGTCAAACAATCGCAGGCGCGGTGTTATCCCGCGGGGACCGTCACGTTCCATCGCTCGAAGCAGAGGTCGTGAGGAAAGAAAGTCCGTCTTTACGTCGCCCCCGCATCGCATTTTATGGCGAAGCTTGCCGAGATGGCTCTGTTGGGGCGCGCGGCGACTGATCGCCCGGGCGTCCGTCGCGAACAAGCCGTTTGGAACGCCCCAGCGCCTTCATCGGAGCTTAACAAACGGGCGGCTGTCGAAGGTGCGCGGCACGCTGTAAAATACGGTTGAATCGGCGCCAAGACGCGGCATCGGCGCGACACCCGGCGCGGAAACACCGCGTGTTGACGGACCGACGGCGGGTCTGTGAAAAGAGGGTGGGGCTGCTTCGAGGCGTTGCGGAGGCTTGAGTTGGATTCGACACGACTGGCACATCAATGCCCGGCGGCGATCGATCTGGAAGGCGTCACCGATGACGTGACGGAATGGGACCAGCAGACCTACCTGAAGATCGTCTCCGCCAAGCTGACGCCGCGGCAAGAAGCGGATTTGTCCAAGCCGCCGACGGTGTACCCGCAACAGAACGCGGTCGTGGGGGTGCATTGGCATCCGGAGTTCGTTCCGATCGAGCTGGTCATGCGGCGCGTGGACGCGATGTTCCCGAACCGCACGCACGAGCTGGTCATCCCGACGCAGCACAACGAGCTATTGAGCCTGAACGGCTACGCGGGCGTGGAGATCGACTGCTTCTCGGCGGGGTTCAATCGCAAGGTGCAACTCCTGGCGCATTTCGCGGCGGCTCGGGTCGAGCGGGCGGACGTGTTGAAGGCCATGCTGGCCCACACGTTCCAGTACCGGTCGAGCCAGTTGCATGAGTTCATCGATTCGATCATCGAGCCCGCGTTCGACCAGCGGGTCGATCACGCGGCGGCCACGACGGGGGCGTCCGAAGACCTGGTTCGGTTCGTCCGCGTCCACGTGCGCAAGATCAAGCAGCTCATCGAGCGGAACGCCGACGTGACGCCGCGCGACATGCTGAAGAACAAGATCCTGCGCAATTACTTTAACGCGTTGCGGGAGTTCTTCGATGCGTCGCTGATCACCCATGCCCAGTTTTTTCTGCAGGCCGCGAAGCAACGGGTCAAGGCGGACTTCTCGCTGACGTACTTCTATCGGACCGAGGAGGTGATCGAGGAGGTGCGGCGGCTGGGCGGCGCGATCATCGTGCCGCATCCCGAGCAGTTCTGGCCCATCCTGCTGGCGGATTATGACGTAGACGGTATCGAGGTCTGGAACCCGCAATCGCGGGAGTACACGGAGTTCCTGATCAACGTCGTGGATCGCCAGAACGACGCGCCGCACAGACGAGACCGGCGACTGCTCATCACGATGGGCGACGACACGCATTTTGGCGAGAAGGTAATCGATCCGCGACATCAGGACCTGAGCAAAAGCGGTCGCGAGTTGGGCGTGCAGGCGGGCTGGGACGATCCGGCGATCCGCAAGAGCCTGATCGTCGCGAACAGCAGCCGGCAAATCCTGATCGAGGAATACAAGAGCCGGCTGGGATGAGGCTGCTGCGAAACGGTTGAGGCGAGCGAAGCGTGGGCGGTTCGTGCCGGCGCGAATCCCCTCCCCCTCTTGGGGGGAGAAGGAGTAAGGAGCGGCGAGGCTCTGGAAGGCAGAGGGGGCAATTGGCGGCGCAATTCCCTCTCCCTGGAAGGGAGAGGGAGCAAGAGGCGCCCGCCACGGAAGAGGCCTTGGCGGATGTAGCGGCCGAGCTCCCGCTCGGGCGGGGCCGCGAGGGTCTGGAGAGCCGCGGGGGCGGAGGGCACGGCCGCCCGGGACGTCGGTTGCTACGATCGGCCGCGGCGGATTGACCGCCGAGGATCGGCCGCGGCGGATGGGCCGTCGAGGATCAACCGTTGCGAAGGCCGGCAGGCGTTGACTGCGCGGAAAGACGAATCGACATGGCAAAGGTGATAGACAAGTTCTCCTACGAGTCGCTGCAAGACTGCGCTTCCATCGTCTCGTACCTCCAGGCGTTGGCCGACGGGTTCGCCAAGGGGGCGTTGAAGCTGTCGAACGCCGACGAGGAACTCGCGATGGACCCCTGGGGCCTGCTCCGTTTTCAGTTGGAGGCCCGGCGCGGGCGACATCGCAGTCGGCTCGTCCTTCGGGTCAGTTGGCGCGAGAACCGCCCCGGCGACGAACCGGAGCAGCAGCCGCTGGGCATTCAGTAGGGACTTCCGGGAGCGAATGGTGCTCTCTTTCAACGGCATCGCCAAGAACTTCCGCCTGATGGTCGTGCAGGTGACCAAGCAGATCGAGACCACCTTGAAGCTGCTGGACGCCCCCGACCCCCGCCTCATCAGCGCCATCCAAAGCGCGGACGACTACGTGGACACACAGAAGAGCATGATCGAGAACGAGTGCTTCAAGTTCCTCGGTCATCGCGAGACGGACGACCATCGTCTCGTCGATTCCGTTCGCGCCTTGAACGTCATCACGAGCAACCTGGAGCGAATCGCGGATCTGTCGGTGAACATCTCCCGACAGGTGCAGTATCTCGGCGACGCCGCGATTCTCCGGCGGTTCGACTACCGGATGTATTTCGACGCGCTGTTGGAGGGCTTCGGGCTGATCGACAAGGCCCTGTTCGATCGGGATTCCTCGCTGGGCCTGCGGATTTGCCGTCTGGAGGGGAAGCTCGACGGGCTGTATCGAACCGACTTGCAGCGAATCATGTCCGAGCTGCGCTCCGCGCGAGACGTCGAGCGGCTCGTGACGGTCCTGTTCATCCTGCATTATCTCGAGCGCATGGGCGACGCCCTGTTGAACGTCGGCGAGGCCATCATCTTCGCCGCCCTGGGAGAGCGGCTGAAGATTCACCAATACCGCGTCCTCGACGAGGTGTTCAGCACGACGCCGGGCATCGAGCACTCCATCACGGACGTGGAGTTGGAGTCGATCTGGGGCACGCGTTCCGGCGTTCGAGTCGGCACGGCCCAGGACGTCGGTCAGGACGCCAGCCACGACAAGGCCCCGCAGAAGGTGCTGTTCAAGGGCGGCGATCCCAACAAACTCCAGCGTGAGCGGGAAAGCCTGCAACGATGGAACCAGGTGGCGCCGGGCCTGGCGCCGGCCGTCGTCGAGTATGAAGAGAAAGACAGCGAAGCGGCCCTGCTCCTGGAGTACTTGGACGGTTCCACCTTCCAGTACATCACGCTCAACAGCCCCGCGCCTATCCTGCGCAAGGCCCTGGACCGAACGACCCAAACGCTCCGCATGCTCTGGCTGGATACAAAAACGAACCGGCCGGTCAACGGCGAGTACCTGCCGCAATTGAAGGCGCGGATGGACGACGTGTTCCGCGTGCATCCGTATCTCAACGGCCGGCACGTCTCGATCGGCAGCATGCACGCGCCCTCGTTCAAGGAGTTGCTGGGCGAGGCGGAGGAGATCGGCCGGTCGTTGGACGCGCCGTTTTCCGTGCTGATCCACGGCGACTTCAACGTGGACAATATTATCTACAACCATGAGGCGGACACGCTGCACTTCGTGGACGTCCATCGTTCGCGAGACATGGACTTCGTGCAGGACGTGTCTGTCTTCCTCGTGTCGAACTTCCGGCAGCCAGTGTTCGTGACGAGAATTCGGGCGAAGCTGGAGATCGTCTCGTTGGAGTTCCTACGGTTCGTGCGGGCCTTCGCGGCCGAGCAGAACGACGGGACCTTCGACGCCCGGCTCGCCTTGGGGCTGGCGCGTTCCTTCGTGACGTCCACGCGATTTGAGCTGAACCGCGATTTTACGACGGCGATGTATCACCGCGCGATCTTGCTCCTGAACAAGTTGGTTTCCCATCGGGGCCGCCCCTGGGAACAGTTCAGGGTTCCTGACGACGTGCTGCTGTACTAGCGGCTGGCGACGTCGGACGGCTGACCGTGATGGCTTCGCGCGTTCCGGAGATTCTTCGCAGCGCATCGCGCTGAGGGATTGGGTGGATGAGCGAGACTTCCAGGCGGTTGAGGATCGGCGTGATCGGTGTGCCGGGCGGTTGGTCGTCCGAACAACTGGCCGATGCCGCGGAGGCAAAGACGGGCTTTCGATGCCTAATCGACCTGGGACGCGTGTCGCTGGATTTGGCGGAAGGCCGAGTCCTGTTCGGCGATCATGACCTCGCCGCCTTCGACGCCTTGATGGTGAAGAAGCTCGGGCCGGCGTATGGGCCGGACCTGCTCGATCGGCTGGAAATCCTGCATTTCCTGGATCAACGCGGCGTCCGCGTGTTCTCCAGGCCCACCGCGATGATGCGGCTGCTGGATCGTCTGAGCTGCACGACGGTGTTGCGGGCCGGGGGCATCCCGATGCCGCCGACGATCGTGACGGAGGACGCCGATACGGCCGTCGATGCAATCGACCGTTTCGGCGAGGCGATCCTCAAGCCGCTCTACAGCTCCAAGGCTCGCGGCATGAGGATGATCGCCGCCGGTCCCGACGCACGCGAACAAGTCCAGGCGTTTCGCGACGGCGGCAATCCCGTGCTCTACATCCAGAAGCTCGTCCGTCTGCCGGGCAGCGACCTGGGCGTCGTCTTCCTGGGCGGCGAGTACCTGGCGTGCTATGCACGGGGCGCCCGGGACTTCTCCCGCGGGCCATGCACGGAGAACTGCGGCCAGTATCAATCGAGCAAGCCGTCACAGGACGTGATCGAGTTGGCGAACCGGGCGCAGGCGTTGTTTCGGCTGGACTTCACGTGCGTGGACGTCGCAGAAACGCCTGACGGGCCGATGGTCTTCGAGGTCTCGGCCTTTGGCGGGTTCCGCGGCCTCAAGGCGGCGTGCGGCATGGATGCGGCGACGATGTACGTGGAACACGTCATGCGGAAGCTCGACCATGGCTGCTGACGAGAACAACTTGATCGGTCGTGCCCGGCGGCTGCTGCAAGCCTATCCGGCGCCGCTGGGGATCGAGATGCTCGTCGAGGGCTGCGGGATGCGGCTGTCTACGAACAGCCAACCGCTGCACGACCTGCTCATCGACTGGTACCGGGACGACCTGCGCGATTCGCTGCCGAAGGTGGACGTCGAGGTCGCCCTGCTGGAGGCGGATGAGCCGTCGGTGGACGTGCCGCTGAAGGCCTACCCGCCCTCGTTCGGCAAGACGCGCATCAAGGACGAGTATTACGACTTTCCGGACGGCCGCCTGCTCCGCAAGCGCCTCACGGGCATGCAGTTCCTGTTCGGCGCGGGCTGCGACGTGGCCGTCGGACCCTGCCTGGCGAACAGCAATCAGACCATCAATTTCGTCAACAACCGCTACACGCAATGGCATCTGGACCGCGGCTGTTTGCTCTGCCATGCCGCAGGCGTCGCGCGACACGGCTGGGGCGTCGTCATGGCCGGCATGCCCGGCAGCGGCAAGTCCACGCTGGCCCTGCACGCGATGGACCGGGACCTGGACTTCGTGAGCAACGACCGCCTCATGATTAAGCGGACGGGCGGCGGCTTGAGCATGTTGGGCGTTCCGAAACTCCCCCGCGTCAACCCCGGCACGATCCTCAACAACCCTCGCCTGCTGCCGCTGCTGTCCGTCGAACAACGCGCCCGGTTCGAGGCGCTGGCGCCTGCCGCGTTGTGGCAGCTCGAGTACAAGTTCGACGTGGACGTCAACCGATTGTACGGCCCCCGGCGAATGCGGCTCTCGGCGAACATGGCCGGCGCCATCATCCTGAGTTGGCGACGGGGCGGCGGAGCGATGCAGCGTCGGCAGGTTGACCTGCACGAACGGCCGGAGCTTCTGGCGGCGCTGATGAAGGAGACGGGCGTGCATTACTTCCGGCACGGCACGGCCGCCGACCTCGATTTCTCGCCCGCGGCCTACCTGGCGATGTTGCAGGACTGCCCCGTCCTGGAGCTCAGCGGCGGCGTCGACTTCCCTGCCGCCGTCGAGGCATGCGTCGATTTGATCGGCGCGGGTTCGCCGGCGTAGCAGGATGCTGGGCAATTCACCGCTGGCATGGCTTGGTAGTTTCTGCCGGATGAGCCCCTGCCTAGCCTGCCCGGTCTTGTTGGCCGCCCTTGGGAGGCTGCGCACGGAGGCGGCGCAGTGCAACAGAGACGGCAGCAAGGCGGACCGATAAGCCGAATCCTGTTCCTTCGTCCCGTCACCACGACAAAGGCGGCGGCCATTTATCTGGGCCGATCGGTTGCCCGTCGGCTCTAGCGCCCTACCCGCAGCTTCGCGACCGTCCGCCCGTCGCCGGGCGTCCGTCGCACGAGACGGGCCGCCTCGCGGCTTCAGAAGAAGCCATCGCTGCCTACGCGGGCTTGCTGGCGGTGGGGTTTGCCCTGCCACGTTCGTCACCGAACGCGCGGTGCGCTCTTACCGCACCTTTTCACCCTTACCTGAGACGCCGTCCGAAAGGCGGCGCCCATCGGCGGTGTATTTTCTGTGGCGCTTTCCCTAGCCCGCCGAAGCGGGCCGGTGGCCGTTAGCCATCACCGCGCCCTACCCAGTTCGGACTTTCCTCCCGAGGCGCAAAGACCCCGAGCGGCCGCCTGATCCGCCCTGCTGCCGAACACATTCTAGCCGATCCTGTCGCGCACGACGACACCTCCGGCAAGCTGCTCGATTCATCTCACGCTGTTTTGGCCACGCAGCGCGGACGATACTGACGGCCTCACGCGCACGCCGCTGCCAAGTCTGGTACGATAGGCATCGAGATGAAATCGGAGGTACGCCCGACAATGCACAGCAGCCACGGGGAATTGCCCACGGATGCCCGCGGCCTGGCCTGGGCGCTCGCCGCGACCGATTGAGAGCCCCCGGCCTTGGCCGGGGGGGAGCCCGGCATCTTGCGCACTCAGACGGCTGCCCGTGGACCGGGCGATTGCGAATGCCTCTCTGCCCTTGGCAGAGAAACAAGATGCCGACGACTCGCCGGGCATGACACGCCGTGACGTGTGCTTCAGGATCGCC
>CAZERK010000159.1:4113-7606 GCA_964514515.1 uncultured Planctomycetaceae bacterium | reverse complement strand
GCTATCGCTGTAATTTCATGCATATACATAATTGCACTCACGTCCTTTTTTAAGCTTCAATCTGTACGCCGCGAAGAGCTTCGATTGTTTCTTTGTTCTGGAGCTTTACCAGCCCGACCATCACGGCCTTGACCACGTTCTTGGGTGAACGGCTGCCGTACACCTTGGTCAGGGCGATCGTCTCGATGGCCGGAGTCGCGAAGCTCATTACGTTATCCCATCAGGGCCACGTTGGCCTGCACACGAAGCGCCTTCCAGATTCCGAGCATGCTCGCCAGCACGGAGATGCCGGCTACCACGAGCGCCAACTGGACCAGATCATCGTTCGTCAGAACTACGCGCCGCGGAAAAAGCGGGAACAACCGCAGGCCCAGGAAATACGCAATTCCGTATCCCAGCGCGCCCATGGCGAGCGCCTGCTGGAGGATCAACCCCAGGATGGTGCGGTTGGGCGCACCGATTAGCTTGAGCAGCGCGATGTCGTGGAGCTTGTCCAGCGTCAGCGTGTACAGGATCAGAGCCATGATGATGCCGGATACGATCGTCAGCAGCACTCGGAAGAGCCCAAGTTGGCGGCGAGCCTTCTCGACGACGCCCAGTAGCAGCAGGTCGTTCTGCCCCTCGCGTGGATAGACCGTTACATCTGCCCAGCCGCTGAGGGTCGCAACCGTCTCCGCCTGATCGGCTCCCGGCGCAAGGCGGGCAATCACGGCACTGATCTCGCTTGGCGGCAACACGGGAATCCCCGCCGCGGGGCCACCGGCTCGCTCCACTATGGTCGGTTGTGTCTTACCAATATCAACTGCCCCCGTGCGCGTTTTGCGGGCCGCCCGCTCCAGGCGGACGGTCTCGCCAGGGCGGTCAAACTGGATGGCCAGGGCATCCCGCACCGTGAAAAACGCAAAGCCGTTGCCGCTGACGTCCGTGACCCCCTGCGTCAGACCGACCACGGTGTACGTGTCCTTGCCCAGGCGCAACCGCTCGCCGAGCGGCAGGCGCAACGAACGGTCCGCGATCATCTCGTAGTGGTTCTGTGCGAGCGCGCGGCCGGCGACGAGCGGCAGCCACGTACCCTTGTCCGTGGGCCAGTCCAAGCCGAGTACCGCAATGCGCAGCGGCTTGCCGCCGCGCTCGCGCTGCACGGTGTGGTAAACGAACGCGCGGGCCTGTTCCACGCCCGGGACGGCCGCCACGCGGTCAACCAGCGTCTGGGGCACGCGCGAGATCTCGGCGAACGGCCCGCGCGTGGCCCGCTGCACGACCCACAAGTCCGCGCCGACCCTGTCCACCAGCATCGTGGCCTCGAAGATCAGCCCACGGTAAATGCCGCCCATGCCCATCACGATCATCAGCAGCGTGCCGATGCCCAGCGTGGTCAACGCGAAGCGGCCGAAGTTGTGGCGGATGTCTCGCCGCGCCAGGTTCATGGGACAGTTACTCGTTGGCCGTCGCGCAATGGCCCGGCATCCGCCTTGGCTGGGAGGATGAGCCGCTGCCCGGGATGCAGGCCGTCGCGAATTTCAACGACGTCCCGGCCGCGGAAACCAAGTTGCACGACGCGCCAGGCGGCCCGTCCGGCCTGTTCGATGAAGACGCCGGCCAGGCCGTCGCGCCAGAGGATGAAACGCGCGGGCACGCGCACCGCCTGCTCAACACGGCCCGTTTCGATGTAGACTTCTGCCCGCTGCCCCGCTGCCCAGTTCGCCGGCAACTGGGTCACGCGCACGTCGACGAGAAACTCCCGGGTCTCCCGGTCTGTCTCGCGCCCAAGCCGCACCACCTCGCCGGCATAGCTCTTGTCTGGCTCGGATCGAAAGACGACGCGCGCCGGCTGCCCTGGGTTGAGCCGGCCCATCTCGGTCTCGTCCACCCAGGCGCTTACCCACATTTCATCGGTCGAAAGCAGCAGCAGCACACTGGTGCCCGGAACGATGATGCTCCCCGGGTCGTGATCACGCCTGGCGACCAACCCCGTGAACGGCGCGCGCACCACCGTGTCAGCCAGCTTGGCCTGCTGGTACTCCAGCGTCTTTTGCGCAGCGACGACCTGCTTCTGCGCCTCGGCCAAAGCAGCATCTGCCCGCGCCACATCGGCTTCGGCGACCCGTAATGTCTTCGTCGCGTCTTGAAATTCCGTTGCGGATGCGGTATTCTCGTTGATCAGGTTCGCGATCCGGTCGTAGTCATAGCGAGCCTGTTCGAGGACAGCGAGCGCCCTCGAACGATCAGCCTTTTGACGATCGACAGCGGCGTTCACCGCGCCGAGCGTGCTCTCAGAAACCTCGACTTGGCTTTGCAGATCGCTGTCGTCGAGTCGCAGCAGCACTTGTCCGATCTCCACCGGATCGCCTTGGTCTACAAGCACCTCGGTAATGCGCCCCGCAATCTTCGGGCTGATGGTTGCCTTGACGCGGGCCTCCAGCGTACCGGTTCCCATCGCTTCGGCGACCACGGTCCCTTGTTCCACCGTGTGTGCGGCGACAGGCACCGGTGCGAAACGCACCCAGTACACGATGGCGGCCACGATCCCTACAAAGATGATGCCCTTGAGTACGTGGACGACGAGCCGGCGCCTGCTCGCGCGGACCGCTGGCGGCGGAGCCTCGGCTCCTAAAGGTGCGAGCTGCGTGGACATTACTTCACTCCGAGTTCCGCAAACTTCTTGATGAACTCGGCTTTGGGCAGGAACCCCTCGTGCCGCCAGACTTCCTTGCCCTCCGCAGTGTAGAAGACCTGCGTCGGGATGACGCGGATCTTGTAGGGCTCGCCCGCTTTGGGGTTCTTCCACACGTCGATAAACTCAACGTCGACCCGACCGGCGTATTCCTTCTTCAACGCCTCCAGGATGGGGGCCAGCTCGATGCACGCCTTGCATTTGCCTGCGCCCAGATCGACCACGCGCGGCACTTTCTTGCCGATGACAGGCCCGTCTGCCAGCTTATCGTCGCCCTTCGGTGTCGGCGGAGGCTCAGGACAGAGCTCGCCCTCCCGCGCGGGGGCCGTCGTCGCGACGGCAAGCGGCTCGGTGTCGGAGCGGCCGGATCGAAACCAAGCCACTCCGGCAACGATGACCACCACTATGATCAGGATCAGGCCGTTGTTCACTTGACCTTTCATTCGCCAACCCCCCCGTAGTAGCATCCATATCCCCAACGCAACGGCGGCGCCCAGCGCCGCCAGCACCAGCGTCGGGTCATGTTCATGACACTTGCACATTTACCGCAGCCTTCCGGGTGCGCCTTTGGGAAGCCACACGCCGATAGCCTATCCACCGGCAAGGAACGTCCGCATCTCCTCTTGGACATAACCGCTGAAAGCCGCGGGATCCTCTACCAGATCCCAAACCCGCTCCAGTTTCGTGGACCGCGCCGCCTTGCCTCCACGCCACTCGACGAACATCAGCGTCTGACGATCGATTCCGAAATCCTGCTCGAAGTGCTCCTGGCCAGGCGATTCGATGTTGATCGCTTGCCAGGCAAGAAGTCCATTCGCG
>CAZERK010000159.1:0-4103 GCA_964514515.1 uncultured Planctomycetaceae bacterium | reverse complement strand
TAACTCCGCCTCGATAGCCTCCTGGGCCTGTTTCTCGATCGACAGGCACGTCGGACATCGCAGGGTGCGATGATAGTAGTATGCCACGACACCGTCGCGGGTTTTCGCTGACAGCGCTGCGGGCACGCTCGTCACCTCCACCTGCGTTGGTGGGCTCGGTGCGGAAGCTGTAGGCTGGGCTCCCGGGGTGTCGTGGTCCGTTTCTGCCGGTGTGGTCGCCGCGGTCGGTGCAGGCTGCTGTCCCCACGGTGGTGACGGCTTTCTCTCACCCGCGCCGCTCAACACCACAGCGATGAGCAACGCCCATGCAATGCCGCGGAATGTCACCAAGCCAGACCCTATGATGCCGTTCACACCGGCATGAGCGCCCGCCTGCACGCGGCTTGCCGTCGACGATGAAGACCTTGTTTGGGCCCCGCCATCCACGGCGTGCCCGTCCAGCCTCGTCGTCGAAAAGCGGCAGTCGTCACAGCGGCTCCTCGTCCGGCGGCATCGCCCATCCTCGCTTCGCTCAGTCATCTTTCACCCGCTCAGCGCGCTGGTCAACAACGTTGTCACTTCCGCCTCGCTCGGCACCTTCCCGACCACCTTCACCTTGCCGTCGATGGCCAGCGCCGGCGTCATCATCACACCGTAGGAAGCGATCTTGCCAATGTCCTTGATGTGAACGAGTTCGTAGGGCACGCCCAGCTTGTCGGCTGCGTTCTTGGCGACTGCCTCCAGCATGTTGCACTTGGGACATCCGGTTCCAAGGATCTCGATCTTCATTTTCCATCCCTTTACACTATGTACCGAATCACGGTCCGAGTCGTTCGGTGGCGGTCATCGGCAGCATGCCGAGCCGGAAGAACGTTGCCCGAGCTTGATCTTCACGGCATCGACGACGCGCTTTCCGTCATTGATCATACTCGGTTGACTCGGCTTCTTCTCAATCCCCATGTCCGTGAGCACGACGTGGATATCGGCGGAGAGCCCTGCCTTTTCCAGAGTCTTCAGCGCGCAGCGGTCATCACACCCATCGATGGCGACACGCGTGGTCGCCTGGCGGGCGCGATCGATCTTCTCGGCGATCCCGGCGGCGACCGCAGCGATACAGAACAGGCTACCGCAACCATGCTCCATCAACTGGACACCTGCCCGGTTGGCGACCTGACCGCTGTACGCGGCCCCGGCACAAGTGAACAAGAGCGTCTCGCCTTCGCTGCGCGAGCAACACGAATCAGTCATGGACGACCTCCTCTGTATTGACGGCCACCTCGATCCCTATTGTCATCCGGCACTGTGGGTGATTCGATGTCATGGCCCCGTCGGGCCCGCGTGCCGTCGCCACTTCCGGCCGTGACAGAACCTTGTGCCGCCCACAGGGCACCACCGATGAGCAGCACGAGAACCAGGAGAGATCCGACGCCTACCAACCGCTTGTGCCGCAACGCGGGACGCTGCTCCTTCCCCGGCAGCCGCCGAATCCATCCGGCAACCGTGCCGTACACCCAATCCCAATGCAGGATCAAGTGCATCGCGACGAGGGCTACGAGAACCAAGGCCAGCCAGAAGTGAAGATCGCCCCATTCATGGCGACTCCAGCCGAGCAGGTCCAAACCCGCCCCCGCCTCGGCTGCCCGGTGGCAGCACGAAACGCAGCAGCAACCCGGTTTCCACCATGGCGAGTCCAACCAGGAGGATCGTTGCGTCAAGCAGGATGTTCACTGTGGCGCGTCGCACCGGATCACCCCATGTTCATTCATAGAAACCGCCCAGCGATCAAACCTGCGATGGTGGCCATGATGACAATCAGCACGGAGAACGCCGCCGTCTTCTTGACGCCCATCAGCTTGATGAGCACCAGCATGTTTGGCAGGGACAAGGCCGGACCGGCCAGGAGCAGGGCCACAACCGGCCCCCGGGCCATGCCGTGCTCCATCAGCGCCTGCGTGATTGGAACCTCGGTCAGGGTCGCAAAGTAGAACAATGCCCCGATAACCGACGCGACCAGGTTAGAACGAAGCCCGTTGTCGCCCACCAGCAGGCCGATCTGCTTGTCCGGCAGCAAGGCGGAGATGAAGCCAACGACGAACACCCCGCCGAACAGCAGCGGGATCAGGATCTTTGCGAAACCCCACGTGTTCTGCATCCACGTCTTGAAGTCTTCGCGAAGATCCTGATCCCGCCCCACCCATCTCCACGTCATGAGCGCGACCGCCAGGAGCATCAGGCCCGCCAGGTGCCAGCGGATATGGTGAATTTCTATCACCCAGCTTTTGGCCTCTTCAATGGCGACGATGTCGGCCTTGTTGAGCGTGAGCCGGTCGCCGGCCCGGATGGCGCCGACGGACTCCTGCACCTGGATCATGTACTCGTCGTGCATCTCTTGAAGAACGACGCCGCGAATCTCCGTCCCGTCCGTCTTCTTCACGATGGCGTCGCCGGGGTTGAACCAGTCACTGAAGATCAGGAAGCCCACCATGCAGATTAGCAGCAGAGCGCTTTGCCAGCCGCGCCGCGCCGTTGGCGGCGGCTCCGGCAGGTGCATCGCCGCCTCAATCTTTTCCTTTTCCTCGCGGCGGAAGATCCAAGCCATGCCCAGGCCGACCAGGAACGAGAAGCCTACCGCTCCGAGGGCGCGACAGAGGCCGATGTCCAGGCCGAGCACGCGGGCGGTCAAGAAGATCGCCAGGATGTTGATCGCCGGCCCGGAGTACAGGAACGCGGAGGCCGGTCCGAGGCCTGCCCCCATCTTCCAGATGCCCGCGAACATTGGCAGGACGCTGCACGAGCAGACGGCGAGCACCGTCCCGGCAACGGAGGCGACGGCGTAGGCCAGCGGCTTGTTGGACTTCGGGCCGAGGTATTTCATCACCGAGGCTTGCGACAGGAAGGTGATGATGCCGCCAGCAATGAACAAGGCGGGCACGACGCAGGCGAGCGTGTGGTTGCGCGCGTACCACTGCAGCAGCTTGAAGGCCTCGACGATGGCGGCGGTGTACTTCGCATCCGCGAGAGGCAGGAAATAGGCGATCAGAAAAATCGCAACAAACGCAGCCGCAATCTTCCATTCTTTCACGCGTCACCTCATCATCGCCTTATGGCCAAATCGCCATGAGACTATCTTAAAAAAAAGCGGGACGCCACCGCGGCGTCATCCCCCCATAGCTGCCTGCTGTGCCTTCAGGTTCTCCCGCAACACGTTTTCGATGCAATCCCACAGCCCCTTCAGGCAGCGAATTCTGGCACGGTAGAACATGCGAGGGCCGTCCTTATGGTCCTCGATGATGCCCGCCTGCTTGAGGATGGCCAGGTGCTTGGAGACCGTCGACTGATCGGCATCCACCAATTCTGTCAGCTCGCACACGCACTTCTCGCCCTCGGCGAGTGCGTCAAGGATGAGCAGCCGGCTGGGGTGCCCCAAAGCCTTAGCCACGCGCGCCCGGGCTTGGTACTGGAGCTTCGAATACTTGAGCTTTCGTTCCATTGACATATGGCAATTATACCATAAGACCATGAGCAGTCAAGCCGATGCCCGCTTTTTTCTCTCGATGGTTGCCGTGAGTCGTAACCTTCCGAGACCAAAACAGATAGCGAGCCGGATGCCTACCAGCTCGCGTTTTGGCGCGCAATTAAATTGCCTCCGACTCTCGGCATGCAGCCCGGGACTCGGCGACGGCGCTACGAAACGGCTCGTCGGGGTGTCTGCCCGGAGGTCGGCTGCCGCGGCCACGCAGCGTCGGCTAGCAGCAGCCAGACCTGCTGCCAACCCAGGCGGCGACCTGCTCTGTGGCTGATCGCCGAACCTGTAGGACGGAGTGGATTCTTCACGGGCACGTCCACGGCGGGCTTCCCGGAGAAAGGGTTCACGTCAGCATCCATTATACCACGCGTAGTGTCCCGTTCCAACGCAGGACACCGCCGCCCGTCGGAGGCCAGCGATCAGTGGGGACTGACGCCATCCCCCACCCCCCGTGCGAGCGACCTGTCAGAGCTGGCACCGCGACGGACGTTTCCCCTCGCGATCGGCTGGCCACACAACGGGAGATGACGGCTAGTCCCGAAGGCGGGCGGTCGTGTCGCCTTGGCACGACCTCCGGGCACTGAACCCGAAGGTTGAG
>CAZERK010000158.1:3185-7616 GCA_964514515.1 uncultured Planctomycetaceae bacterium | reverse complement strand
TGAGGAGCGGCTCCGCGCACGCCTGGTAGTAATGCCCGACGGCCTCGCCTGCCGCGCCGAGAAACGACGTCCCGCCGCGGACGAGCACCATCGCCCGGTCGCAGAAACGGCTCACGGTTCCCAGGTCGTGCGAAACGAAAACGATGGCCACGCCTTCGGCCAGGAAGCTCCGCATCTTCTCCAGGCACCTCGCGCGGAAGACGCGGTCGCCAACCGAGAGCACCTCGTCGACGAGCAGGACGTGCGGGTCCACGTGGGCGGCGATCGCGAAGCCCAGCCGTGCGTACATCCCGCTGCTGTACCGTTTGACGGGCGTGTCGATGAAGTCCTCGATGCCGGCGAAGTCCACCATCTCGTCGAACTTGCGCCGAGCCTCCTGACGGGACATCCCGAGAATGCTGGCGTTGAGGTAGATGTTCTCGCGGCCGGTCAGGTCGCCGTGAAAGCCCGCCCCCAACTCGATCAGGGCGGAGACGCGGCCGTTGACCTCGACGCGGCCCTGCGTCGGCAGCATGATCCCCGCGCGCAGCTTCCGGAGCGTGCTCTTGCCCGCCCCGTTCGGACCGATGATGCCGAACGACTCGCCGGGCCGCACCTGGAAGCTCACGTCGTTGACGGCCCAGAAGTCGGCCTTGGGCGCCAGGCGACGCCGGCGGAGGATGCGCGCGGCGATCAGGTCGCGCAGCGAGTCGAACTGCTCGCCGCGGCGGAACCGTTTGTAAACGCCGCTCGCCAGGATGGCTGAGTCTTCCGCCAACGCATACCCCTGTCTCTTCGTACCCCGTCCCGACAACGCCCGCCGACTTCTGTAGCACCGGACGCGAAATACGTGCGAAGTCCGGGGCTCGTTGAAGCCTCGTAGCACGCTGCGGCGTCTATCGCTGCGGGGCCTGGGCTCGCGCGAACGCGATTCCAATATTGATATCCGCGCCGAAAGGCGAAGCCTGCGTTGGACCTGCCCCCGGACGGGCCGCCGCCGATCGGCACGGCAGCCTTGCCGCAGGACTGAAACCGAGGTCCCGTCCCGGCGAAGGCGCACCGTCACCGCACGGCATTGCCGCAAACACAGTAGATATCGGCCACGAGCGAGGCGCACTTGACGCGAGGGTCCGGCGAAGGAAGACACTCCCAGGCTTGCTGGGTCCTTGCGATCGCAAGCAGCAGGGATCAACCGCGAAAATGGGGCCTTGCAATGGATGACAGGGGGCTTTAGAATCGCTCGGCTCTGTCCATCAGTCGATCTAGGCCTGAAGAAAGGAACCGCCCGTGCATTACCCGCACCGCATCAGCAAGCGCAAGCGCTTCCGCAAACAGGGCTTCAGGGCGCGGATGCGTCGCCACGGGGGCCGCAAGCTCATCGCTCGCAAACGCCGCCGGGGCCGGAAGATCAACATCAAGCCTTCGTGATGAAGCTGTTTCTCCTCAGACGCGTCCACAAGGACGCGGCTAAGTCTGGCGCTCCTCGCTTGCACGCTCAAAGCTTCGGCGGGTCGATGGGCGAGGGCACGGGCCACCTACCGAAAAGCGACATCATATCTCCGACGCCAATCGGCCGAGGAACCGCATACAGTTCGCCATACGTGTACCCGCAGGCTGCGCCTTCGCTGCCCGCAGTCGACAGCGCGTAATGCCTGAACCGCTCGAATCGCTCGGGCGGGAACTGGGACCGGTAGCACGCGACAGCCGCCAGTTTCTGCTCCATCGTATCCGTGATATCCACGACGAACTGGCCCGGAAACCGAGGCGGCTCCGCCGAGCGAGGCACCGGCCGATAGACGAGATGATCAACGGGATGCGGGGCCGTACCTCCGAAGCGGTCGTCCCATTTCGTGAGCTGCGCATAGAATCGGGCCGCCTCCGTGATGAGCTGCGCCTGGTAATGGTCGGGGGAAGCCGCCACGGTTCGACCGGCGATGCCGACCAATACGCGCGGCCGATACTTGCGAATCACCGTCGCCAGGGCGTACCGAGCGTCTGGGCCGTCCATCAACAGGCGGTTGGGCAAACCCAGCACATCGAGGACCTTCACGCCGAGAACGTCTGCGGCGGCCGCCATCTCTCGCGCCCGAACCTCCGGCGAGCCCAACGGCGTCGGCTCACCGTCCGTCATATGGACCATGCCGACGCGGTAGCCCTGCTTGACCAGCTTCGCGATGGTCCCGCCGCAGCCGATCTCCAGATCGTCCGGATGCGGAGCCGTGAAGAGGATGTCCAACGGTCCGCCCGTCGGGTCTGTGCGCACTTGTTGAGTCGTTACCGCCATTCGCGTGTACCTTGAGACTGCAATCGGTCGCCTCGACTCCCCCTCCCGCACGCATCATAGCCGCCCCAGAAGGTGATTGCCCGCCCTCAGCTCCCGGCGCGCAAAGCGTGAAGCAGGGTTCCACGGATTGCCGTCGGCTGCTCGCACAAGGACGGCATCCCGTATTGAGAGCCGCCGGCCTTGGCGGCGGGTAGCTGCAATCGCGCACGCAGCCTCAACGTGCGCGCAGGCAGTCTCCATTGCGCATTCCGTTGAGCACATTGCGACAGGTATGCAACTCGCCGAGCGTTGCCACCCCTCGGCCAAGGCCGAGGGCTCTCAAGAGGGCGCGAGGCCCGTGGGCGATCAGCCCTGATGCGCCTTCATGAACGCCGTCACGCCGGCGCCGAGTTGGAACTTGTAGCCCAGCTCGGCGAGGACCCATTCCATCGCGGCGATGGCGCCGACGGTATCGACCGCATCCACGTAGCCCATGTGGTTGATGCGGAACATCTTGCCCTTCATGTCGCCCTGTCCGGCGGCGAGATGGACGCCGTGCTTGCTGCGGAGCGTCTTGCGGAGCTTGTCGTCGTCGAGGCCCGGCGGCGTGTTGATGCCGGTGACGGAATCGACGGGATCCCTGGCGAACAGCGTCAGGCCCAGCGCCTGGACCGCCGCCCGAGTCGCGCCGGCCAGCTTCGTCGTGCGGGCCCAGACGTTCTCGATGCCGTCTTCCTTGATCTTGCTCAGCGTGTACTTCAGACCGTTGACCATCTGGTTGTTCGGCGTGTAGGGCGTGTCGTTGTCCGCCATGCTCTTGCGGTAGCGCTTGAGGTCGTTGTAGTAGCAGGGAGGCTTGTGCGAGTCGACGACTTCCCAGGCTCGATCGCTGACCGCCACGATGCCCAGGCCCGGCGGGAGCATCAGCGCCTTCTGCGAGCCCGTCACGGCGACGTCGATGCCCCATTCGTCCATCTTGAAGGGCAGCGGGCCGATCGCGGTGATGCCGTCGACCATGCACAACGCGCCGTGTTCGCGGCAGACCTTGGCGATGCCCTGGGCGTCGCTGACCGCGCACGTGCTCGTCTCGGAATGCACGAAGATCACCACCTTGACGTCGGGATTCTCCTTGAGCTTCTTGGCGACGCCGTCGGCCTTGAAGCCGAAGCCGTACTCCTGCTGGTACTCGACGTAGGGCAGGCCGAAGACCTTCAGGACGTCGCGCCATCGCTCGCCGAACTTGCCGGCGTGGCAGACGAGCGTCTTGGCGTCCTTCTTGCAGCAGCCGACGATGGCCGCCTCCATCGCCGCCGTGCCGCTGCCGGTGATGACGAGCGGCCGAACCTTCGTGCCCAGCACGTAGGCCAACAAGTCGACGCATTCCTTGAGCGTCGCGCGAAAGCCGGCGGTCCGGTGATGGTCCAGCGGCTGAGCCATCGTCAAGAGCGCCTCCGGACTGACCATCGTGGGGCCCGGCGTGAACAGTCGCAGCTTCATCATGGTGGTGGTCTCCTCAATGCGCAAAAAAGTACGGAGTTTGGCCGGCAGCTTCCCTGCCGAGGTCCCCCATACTGGACGGTAGTCTAACCGGGCGCGGAGGCGTTGGCGAGGCCGCCGTAGGGCGGTTGACGAGCCAAACGTGGCGGCGGTTTGTTCGCGAGAGCGGTGTATCGGAAGCGGTCCCAGTCCACGTTGTCGGCTGTGGCGCCGGGACGTTCACCGGAGCGCCGGGTTCATCCCGACGGCCATCGGGACGGCGATGGAGCTTCACGGAAACGGGCTCTGAAATCCACGTCGGCAGAACTGAAATGACCGGGTCCGGCTGAGCCGGCGATCATGCTCGAAGGCCGCAGAAACGCGCGGAGAAATCGGCCTCGTGATAGAAAAGAAAAAGAGGATCCGAGCTCGCCGTTACTCGGACCCTCCAAGCCAGGCTGTCCCGCCAAACGGCGGGAGACCCACAGCCTCGAAGCATCTATCGGCACAACCCACTTCCCTCTTTAGCTGTTCAGTCGATCCTCTTTCGAGATTGCCGCGTAACTTGGCGTGCGGCTTTATCGGATCACAGGCGGAGTCGACGCAGCCGCCGGGCCACACCGGAATTTCATCGTTTGTGAGCGGCTTTGACAGCGTTACGATGTCTCAGGGTGGCGTGAGGCAGGGTCCCGATCCGTTGCCGTTGCAGGTGG
>CAZERK010000158.1:0-3175 GCA_964514515.1 uncultured Planctomycetaceae bacterium | reverse complement strand
TGGTCTTGAGCGAGTCGCCGGCGGTCGGCTTGTTCGGCCGATGCCCGCGCGCATCTCTTGCTTATCGGAACTTGTTTTCTTCATTCCGCGCTGATCGGCGCCGGATGTCCCCTGGCCTCCGCCGTTTGTTATCCTGTTGCCTGAGCAGGCGGCGATGCCGCGGGCCGTCCGCGGACGGCCCGCCCGCGCGGAGCATCGGCACGGGGATGGTTCGGATGACGACGCGAGGCGACGCTCGACTTCGTCGACCTTCGCGCACGCCGATATTCTGCAAGGCTGCGCGGAGGAGCTTCTTCATCAAGGCGATGCAAACCCTCACCCTGACCCTCTCCCTGCGAGGGAGCGGGCGGACAATGCGAACGCTGCCTGGATCGGAGATCGCGCGCCCTTGTCGTGCGACGCATTTCCGGGCGATGCTTCGTCGGGCGGCGCGAAGACGCTTGCGGGCTCTCGTCTGGATCTTCGGCTGCTGGCTGTCGACCATCGCATGCGAGGAAGAATTCGTTCCGCCGCCTGAGCCTCAACCGCAGGCGAGCGCGCTGACGGGCTTGGAGGTGGACGTCAAGCACAATGCAAGAATCAGCGGCGACCAGAGCTTCTTGATCCCCAACATTCAGTTGATCATCCAGCAAGATCGAGCAAACGCAGGCTCGCTCGGCCTGACGCTGTGGAGCGCCAGGCCAAGTCCGGACGGCGCTCGTTTGCTCTTCGGTACATTTGCGCCTGCCGGGTCGCTCGCTCGGCTGACGAAGACGCCGGTCGATCTGGGCGGCGGTCGGTTCTTCAACCCCCAAGGCAACGGCATCTTCAGCGCCATCGTGGCCTATCAGCCGAAGCTCGCTCGGCTGGAGATCACCGAGTGGACGGAGCAAGAGGCGACGGGACGGATCAAAGGGGAGTTCTATCGGTTCCGCACGGTGATGCCCACGGCTCGACCCGAAGTCGTCGAACTGGAGATCCGTTTCAGTGCCGCGGTGCTCGTGCGTTGAATCCGTCGGCGATTGCCCGGCAAAGCAGGCCCGCCGTCCTTGGGGTGTCCGGAGCGCCGTGCGCGCTCGTGTATCGCTGCCGGTACGCCGGGATGGCAGACGTGGAACATGAGAAACGCAGCATGATGCGAACTCGTACCGTGGCTCTACACCCGATCCTGTTGGCTTCTGAACAGAGCAGGACGCGTATGGCTACATGCGCTCCAGCGGTTGGATTCCGAGCAAACCCAGTCCGAGCTTCAGCGCGCGGGCCGTGCGCTCGCAGAGGAGCAGCCGCGAGGTTCGCGTCGCCTCGTTCGGCGCTTGAAGGACGGGGCATTCTTCGTAGAAGGCCATGAAGCAGCCGGCCAGCGCGTAGAGATACTCGCAGAGCACGTTGGGCAACAGGTTCTCGCCCACGGAGTCGATCGTCTCCGCCAGGCGCAGGATGCACAGCGCCAACGCTCGCTCGACGGGATGGTCAAGCTGAACGCCCGACGGCTCGCTCGGCGTCGCGGCGGAGGACGGGCCAGGTTGAGCGGAAGCGCGACCGGCGTCGGCTGGGGCGTCTGACAAGGGCCTCCCGACCCGTGCGGTTTCTTCGCCTTTGCGGTAAATCGACCGGATTCTCGCGTAGGCGTACAGCATGTACGGGGCCGTGTTGCCCTGAAGCGCGAGCATCTTGTCCCAACTGAACACGTAATCGGTGCCGCGGTTTTGGCACAGGTCGGCGTACTTGACCGCCGCGATGCCGACGGTCTCGGCGATGCGCTTGATCTCGGCCTCCGGGAAGCCGCGGCGCTTGGCGGGATCGGCCTCGGTCTGGCGAACGAGCTGCTCGGCCCGCTGCACGGCCTCGTCGAGCAAATCCTTGAGCTTGACGCTCTCGCCGCTGCGCGTGCGTAGCATCTTGCGGTCCTCGCCGAGCACGGAGCCGAACGCGACGTGCTCCAGCCGCACCTCGCGCGTCCGCCCGCCGGGCCGAGTCCAACCGAGCGCGCGAACCGTCGCGAACAGCATCTCGAAATGCAGCTTCTGCGGCGCGCCAACGACGTAGAGAATGCGATCGGCCCCGAGGCCGCCGCCTGTCGGCATCGGCTGCCCACTGGGCCCGCGACCGGCCTCGCCTCGAAGCACCGCGGGCAGTTGGGCCGTCTTGAATGCGATCGGCTGGCGTTCAACATGGTTGATGCGCAGCGCCATCGCCGCCAAGTCCGTCGTGGCGTACAGGAACGCTCCGTCGGACTTCTGCACGATCATCGGCAGCGGGTCGCCCTGTGGGCCTTTGAAGACCGGCGAGCCGTCGGCCTTCTCCAGGAAGACGCACAGCGCGCCCTCGTCCTCGCGACAGACGGCTCGAATGTTCGGCTGCGAGGCGGCAATCCTATCAGAGCCGTCCCGATGCGGATCGGGATCAGGGAGCGGTCCGGCCCCCGCGCTGCTTGAGACTGCGATTCTCCTATTACGTGCGTTGCCCCGTTCCGAACCGCGGTTCGTGCCATCGGTACTATCCAAACTTGCTGCGGGAGGCGCGAGCGATGCTGCATCGGCGGCGGACTGATGCGTCACCGCTCCCTTACGGTCGCGGCTCTGTTCAGAAGCGTCCGCACGTGGCTGCAGCGCAGCCTTCAATTCTTCGACAACGCCTGGAAGCAGCGGATCGTAGAAACTCTCGCCACAAATGTGCTCTCGATGGAGGCTCACAGATAGACGTCGGTAGATTTCTTCAACGTGGGCGATGGTCTTGTCGCATGCGAATTGCCAGAGCTTCTGAGGCAGCGGGTCCCGCTGCTGAAGCGCCTTCGTCAGTCTCAACACAGTCTGCAGCGCATGCTGGTCGTCCTTACAGCGAGATGCGACCTCCTGATAGAGTCGCTCGAAGTGCTGAACGGCGATACGCGGCTCAAGTTCACGAAACTTCTGTTCGAATTCTTCTTGGGTCAGCGCGTCTCTCTCGTAAGAATTGCCCGTGAGCCTGGTCCACACTGCCAAGATCACCATACCCATCGGCGTCCCCCAATCACCGACATGGTTTTGGCGGACGACGTCGTGTCCTTGAAATGCCAGCACGCGGGCCAGGGTGTCGCCGAACTGGAAGATCGAGTAGATCATTTCCTGTTCTTCGTCTTCGATCACTCCGCCCTCGGACCCGGCATCAACCAGCATTTTGATCTCTTCTTCAGTGACCAATGCCTGGCTGGTCCGCC
>CAZERK010000157.1:0-7652 GCA_964514515.1 uncultured Planctomycetaceae bacterium | reverse complement strand
ATCGCAGCCCTGGCGCCGGTCGACGCCGCGCACAAGCTGGACGCGCACCTCGAACCGTACCTGGCGTTCATCCGCTGCGGCAACCTGATCAGCGCGGCCAACGCGATCCAGGGCGCCGGCAAGATCGCGCAATGCCGACCCGACCTGCTTGGCCGAATCGTCCCCGCCCTGCTTGAAGTTGAAGACGCCGCCTACGAAACGTCGGAATGCCGCAACGTGGCGATCGGGCAGACGCTGGACGCCCTGCGATCGCTCGGGCCGAACGTCTGCCGTCGGCCTGAAGTCGCCGATTTCGTTCACCGTCAACGGAGCAACGCCCGCGCCGCCGTCGCGCGATGTGCCGAGCGCATGGTCGCCGAGTTGGCGTAGCGTGCGCAAACCGCAGGCGACCGACACTTCGGTGAGGCACCGGCAAGGCGATCATCGCGAGCAACACAGGGACCGCTCCCTAACGGTCGCGGCTCTGAAAAGGCCCGTCATCGCACGTGAGGCGGGCACAGGTGGCGGACGCCCCGGCACGTCCGCGACGAACTCCTCCCCTACAGCTTCTCCGTGATGCTCTTGCCTTGCATGAAGAGCAGCAGGTAGTCGCGGCCGCCGGCCTTGCTGTCGGTGCCGGACATGTTAAAGCCGCCGAACGGCTGCACGTCCACGAGCGCGCCGGTGCATTTGCGATTGAAGTACAGGTTGCCGACGTGGAACTCGTGCCGGGCCCGCTCAAGATCGGAGCGGTCGTTGCTGTAGATGGCGCCCGTCAGACCGTACTGGGTACCGTTGGCGATCTCCAGAAGCTGGTCGAGGCCCCTGCCCTTGATGACGGCCAGCACGGGGCCGAAGATCTCTTCCTGCGCGAGCCGGTCGTTCGGCTTGATGCCGATGAAGATCGTCGGCGGGATGAAATAGCCGCCCTCCGGCGCCTTGGCCGCGCCGGCGACCATCTTGCCCTCCTTCTTGCCGATCTCGATGTATTCCTTGATCTTCTCATGGGCAGCCTTGTCGATGACGGCCCCCATGTAGAAGTTCTCCGGCGTCGTCGTATTGCCGATCGTCAGCTTGCCGGTCTGCTCGACGATCTTTTCGACGAGCGCGTCGTGGACCTTCTCATCCACGATGAGCCGGCTGCACGCCGAGCATTTCTGCCCCTGGAAGCCGAAGGCCGACGCGACGGCGCCCTCGGCGGCGGCGTCCAAATCGGCGTGTTCCGTGACGACGATGCAGTCCTTGCCGCCCATCTCCAGGATCGTCCGCTTCAACCAGACCTGCCCCTCGTGAACCTTGGCGGCCCGTTCGAAGATGCGCAGACCCACATCGCGCGAGCCGGTGAAGGCGATGAACCGAATCCGCGGATGGTCCACGATGAGGTCGCCGATCTCGCTGCCGGAGCCAGGCAGGTAGTTCAGCACGCCGGCCGGCAACATGCACTCTTCCATGACCTCGACGAACTTCGCGGCGATGACCGGCGCCGTGCTTGCCGGTTTCAGGACGACGGTATTGCCCGTGACGACGGCGGCGGTCGTCATGCCGGCCATGATCGCCAAGGGGAAATTCCAGGGAGGGATGACGGCGCCGACACCGAGCGGCACGTAACGCAGCTCGTTCTCCTCGCCGGGATACGGCGTGACGGCCTGCGGGCCGCCGAGCCGCATCATCTCGCGGCCGTAGAACTCCAGGAAGTCGATCGCCTCGCACGTATCGGCGTACGCCTCGATCCAGGACTTGGACTCCTCGTACACCATCCACGCCGAGAACTCGTAAACCCGCTTGCGGATTTTTTCCGCGGCCCTGAGGAGGTAGCGGGCACGGACGTCGGGATCGACCCGGGACCAACTCTTGAAGGCCTCGTCGGCTTCAGCGATGGCCTTGCGAGCCTGATCGGCGCTGGCCTTGCAGGCGTAGCCGACGATCTGATCGCTCCGAGCGGGGTTGGCGGACTCGATCTTGGCCGAGGTCTCGATCTTCTGGCCGCCGATCCGCAGGGGATACGTGCGACGGAGCTGCGATTCGACCAGCTTGAGGGCCTCCAGCATTTTCTGGCGGGGGCCGGCCTCGGCGAAGTTCACGTACGGCTCGTTTCTGAAGGGCACCAACATGGGGGAATCTCCGTCTGGCAGGTTACTGACGTTCCTTCCGCTTCGGATGGCAAGTCTTATACCACAGCGAGGTGTGGCCGCAACCCAGGGACCCCGGCTTCGGCTCACCGCTGCCTCCGACACGCAGCGCCTGCGGCGGTGACGACGCGCAACCGACGCACGGAGAAGGCCCGCCGTTGTTTGCAGCATACCGCAACTCGTACAAGGAGGCGGGCACACCTGCGCGAAGCTGGCGTGCCCGCTGGAACTGGGCAAGAGCGCCCTTGGGTGAGAGACGCAGCAAGGAATGGCGACGGCGTGCCGCAAGCCACGCGGAAGATTGTGGACGCGGCTGGCGGCGACGCCGGAGCACTCCCAACGGTGTAGACGTGCGAGCCGGCCGAGCGGCCACTCGAAGTGACGACCCACGTCATCAGTCGGCCGTCGAACCCAAGGTTGGTCAATTGAATGCCAGCCGGCTCTGCAGCGGAATGAAGGCCACCTCCAGGTATGTCGACCTCATGGGGAAGCCGAGTTGCCGAGCCGGAAGTTCTCGCGTCGCATCAAGACAAAAAGGACGGGCCCCGCCTCGCACTCAGGACCCGTCCCTCACACAACCGACCCATCTCTGGGCCTGGCACATTTGAACCGAGCTCGCGATTGCATCTCAGCGGCGCTCGGGTTGACTCCGCCGTCCGCCGGCAGCCGCTGATCGGCTGCCGCTCAGAAGGATCGCAAGCGCTGTGCCGAGAGGCAGGACCGTTTCGACGGACTCGCGGCTATTACATGCAACAGTCTGCGACGAAGCAGGTTATGGCGGTTTCATCCATGCCACAGGTGCTCATGCAAGACTGAATCGGCGCCGCTGCTTGCCCCGGTTGGGTTCCCATCAGCAGGTCGCATAATCCAAGAATGGGAACTATTGCCCATGCGTCGGTCGCGTCGGGCCGTGGCAGTCCGTATCCGCTCCATCGCACACCAAGCCGGCCGGGCCTATCGGACCCCTTCGGACGACTCGCTCCCGAGACGACGAGATGTATGAGCCTGACTTGGCTGTCGGCCTGGACATAGAATCGTCAGGCACACCGTCTCTTCGGTGGTGGCAACACCCATCCTCGTCCTGCTGGGCAAGGCGAGGTCTTGCGAGGGGTATCGCGTCCCGTCCGGGGGCGCGCCATAGTGCGGAGGGGGCGCTTCCATGAATCGAGCGGCGATCGTCTGTCTGCTGGCTTTGGCATCTGCAGCGTTGGGCGCAGTTGGTGACGGCTGCCTCGTGGACTCCTTGGGCGGTTTGGTTGGGGCCATGCAGCCGGCGATCATCCCAACGAATCCGGGCGGATCCACGATGGTCCGCACGTTCACCGTAGACCTTCGAGACTATCCGCAGACGGCACGAATCAACTGGGATTTCGGCGACGGAGGATTCGTTTCGGATCTGCCCGTTGAGACCGGCCGAAGCATCAGCCACGAGTTCACGGCAGCGGGCACGTTCGAGGTGAAGGTCTATCTTTTCACCGAGCGCAACTGGCTCGACGGCGGACGATCGAGGCTCATCGCGACGGGGACGCTGCCGATCGAGGTCGGGGACGCCGCAACGACGCCGACGACCCGGTCGATCACGCCCGACTTCGGCGAGGTCGGCTCGACGGACGTGGAAGTCATCATCGAAGGTGAGGATTTCGCGGATGGAGCGACTGCCCGCATGGAGAACGGCGGAGCTCGGATCGTTGCGAAGTCGACCGAGGTGCTCACCGCAACGAGGATTCGCGCTCGCTTTGATCTGACAGGCGCAGCAACCGGTGACTACACCGTCACCGTCGAGAATCCAGACGCCTCCCAGATCGTGATGCCTGGCCTGTTCCGCGTCGTGACGCCGAATCTCGTGCGGTTGAAGACGAGCATGGGCGACATCCTGCTCGATCTGGTCGACGACGCCCCCATCACGACGGGTAACTTCTTGCAGTACGTCGAGGACAAGTTCTACGACGGCACGATTATTCACCGGGTGGTCAAGGATTTCGTCGTGCAAGGGGGCGGCTACCTGCCGGGGCTCGTCGCTCGCGGCGGCAAGCGAGGTCCGATCGTCAACGAGTTCGGCGCCGATCGACCCAACGTTCGAGGGACGGTGGCGATGGCGAAGATTCCGGGAGACCCGGACTCGGCGACCTCGGAGTTCTTCGTCAACCTCGTGGACAACTCGGCGGACCTCGACACGCAGAACGGCGGCTACGCCGTCTTCGCCAACGTCATCGAAGGCATGGACGTGATCGACGACATCGCAGAGGTCGCGGTGGACTCAAACGACCAGCCACTGGAAGACATCGTGCTGATCCGGGCCCGGCGCGAGTAGGCCGAGTCCTCGTCAAGGCAAAGCCGGAACCGCCGCGATGCGGCCCGGTCAAGAGCCCAACACAAGCGGCTCACGCCTTGAGGCTGACGCGCGTCAGCTACGTCGCAGACAGGGGCGTCACAGGAGGCAGAACTCGCCTGTCGCGCCCTAGAACAGAGCGGAACTGGCGTTCCAGCTTGCCCCCGCGCTCCTTGCAGGATCCCATCTTGACCGCACCGCGTGCGCGTCTTAGCCTACGGACCGATTGGGTTGGGCTCCCCCATCCGTGAGGCGGATCAGCGGAGCCCGTTTGATTTCTCGGCCCAGGAGTCGGATGACGACTCGCGACGTTCGAGGTGCGTCAGCGGTGACCAGCAGGCATAGCAACCTAGCGCAGCGTCCTGCCCTGACGAAGATCGAGGTCCTGGTCGCTGTCTGCCTGCTGTGCCTCGGCGCTTGGTTCCTAATCCCTGCGATGACACGCTCGCAGGTGGCTGCGAAGAGGGCGCAATGCCTCGTCAATCTCCAGGGCATCGGCCGGGCCATCGGCAACTACTTGGAGGATTCCGGCAACGTCTGGCCCTGCGTCGCCAAGCTTCGGTCCTTCGACCTACACGACCCGCCGTGGCCGACCTGGCCGGACGTGCTGACGGGCTACCACGCTGCCACGGAGCGGCTGTTTCGTTGCCCGGCCGACGAACGGACGCTCGACGCCGGCAGCCCCCTCGCGGAGCGCTTCGGGACTCAAACGACATGGTTCGAGACGGAAGGCACAAGCTACGAATGGACGTGGGCCGAGGCGTACGGTGGCAAGACGGTGGGCGAGGAAACGCTCGGAAGCGGGAGCGGAGCCGGCCGGTCTCGCGCCGATCAGCCGTTGCTGACCGACTTCGAGCCTTTCCACAAAGGCGACGACCAAGGCGCATTTAACACGCTGTTCGCCGATTTGCGTGCCCGCACCGCTCGAACAGGCGTCATGCCGTGAGCGCCGCGGAGAAGACGCGAGATGACAACGTCAGAGGTGAAGTCCAATATGAAGCAGTACCACAAGGCGGCCATCGTGGGAGGTGTCATCGGTTTGACGCTTCTCGTGGCCTACGTGGCCTACGTGATTGCCGAGACGCCGGCGGTGCCGGACTTGATGACGGCGCCTGCCGCGGAGGTCGTGGCCTTCGTCGCCAACGAGCGCGGCCTTGCTAAGCAGCCGCAGATCGAGCAGAAACGGTTTCTCGAACGATGGCGGGAGGTGGTCACGCAGGACGCCAAGCGGAAGGAAGAACTGCGAGTCTCTTTCGAGGGTCTCGACGACGCGCAGCGCAAGGCGTTCTCCGCCGAGCTCTTCCAGCATCTCAAGCGAGCGTTCATGGACGACGCGAAATGCTACCTCCGCATGCCCCAGGACGACCGCTTCGATTTCCTCAAACAGCGGCTTGATGAATACAACCGAGGAACCGTCTTCGCCAAAGAAGTCGCCATCGGATTCAGCAAGCAATTCCGCGGGACGGAGGACGACTTGCGCCGATGGGTCATGGAGAACACAACGCCGGAGGAGCGTGCGATCGGCGAGCCTTACTTTCAGGCGTTGGAGCAGGTCCAGGAGCAGATTCGCAAGGCAGAGCGACCTGTCCGGCCGACCTCCGCGCCGGCGTCCCGCGCGCGGTCTTCGTTGTTGCGGACCCGAAACGCCCCGGCCCCCCGCAGCAGCCTCATCGCGCTCAGCGCGGTTCCTGTTGAATAACTCGAAGCTCCCGAAGCGCCTCGGGATGGCCCGGCTCGCGTCGAAGGACCTCACGAAATCGATCGACCGCTTCTGCCTCTCGCCCCATGGCCCGCAAGGCCCGGCCTAGCGCCAACTGCGCTGGCGTCAAATCCGGCTTCAACCGGACAGCGTCTTCAAGGTCCGCGATGCCTTCCGCAACGCGGCCGCTTGCCAGCAGCGACAGGCCACGGTTGTATCTAAGCTGCGCATCACCGGGCGAGATCAGGCTCGCCCGATCATAGGTCTCGACCGCCTCACCGTGGCGGCTCGTTTTCGCCAAGGCGACGCCCAACCCCTTCAACAGCGTCGGTTCGTCCGGACGCCGTTCCAGGGCCGCTCGATAGTACGAGATCGCTTCATCGAACCGCCTCGACATGAGCATGAGGTTCGCCATGTTCGCAAGCGCATCGGCGTGCGCAGGAGCACGTTCCAGCACGCGAGCCAGCATCGGGATGGCCTGCTCATGCTGGCCGACGGAGAGCATCCGAGACGCCACGCCCATGTACATCTCGGTCTCGAGGTCTTGTCGCTCTTCGCAAAAGGGGCCCGGGAGGACGCTCAGCAACGAGGCGGCGGCTGCCGCCGTGACGGGCATAATCAAACGAGCCCAGCTTCGGGCGCGGAACGCGGTCCAGATGTGCAGCAAGCCCGCTGCGGCCAACAGGCAGAAGAACGGCAGCATCGGAGCGCGATAGCGGGCCGAGACGAACACAAGGATGATCGCGAGCGGGAACAGCAGCAAGAGCAGGATCAAAGGTACGGGCAGCCGGCGCGCGTTCGCGACCAGACCGACGCACGCCAGCGGAATCAACACGCCCGCGGGAAAACCGAACCCCGCGATCTTCCAAACGAGTACGCTGTACGCGGCTGACCAGGCGCGGGCCAGATAGGGGTCGGTGTTTCGCGGAAGCTCCCGCGAGCAGACCATCTGCAAGGACTTCTGCCCGAGCCCCTTGAGGAAGGCGCGGGGATCCTGCCGGATGTTGCGCATGGCAAGGTCCATGAAATAGGCCTGCTGACCCCACATGTCGGTGATGCCTTCCGCCCGTGGAAGCTGCACCAGTCGATCCCAGTCTTCGCCAGGACGGATGGTCAGCATCCCGCAGGGATCGGGATGGTTGCCGATGTAGAAGTTCACGCCGCCGGAGGACGGAAGGATGGTCAGACGGCCTGTCTGAACTCGGCACAGCGCGGCCGGCGGCGCGGCGCCGGCGACGAAACCGGCCAGCAGCATCGCGCATCGCCCCAAGGCAGCCTGGGTCCCGAATCGCCCATCGCGCCGCAAGACCTTCCACGCCAGCCACGCTCCCGCACAGGCAACGAACGGCACGAACGTGGGGCGCGTCAGTACAGCGGCTGCGCCGCAGGCCCCTACGATGAGACATCGCCAACCGGAGACCGGCGTTCGCGCATCGACCAGCAGAAGCACGAGAATAACCGCCCAGAAACCCGCCCACCCTGCCGCGACGAGATCGGTCTCAAAGAAGATCAAGGG
>CAZERK010000156.1:3646-7686 GCA_964514515.1 uncultured Planctomycetaceae bacterium | reverse complement strand
CGGATGTCCACGCCGAGATCGTCGGCCATGCGCCGGATTTGCGGATCCGGCGCCACGTGAAAGGCCACGACAATCGCGCTGCTCGCCTGCGCGAGGACGACGTCGGACTCGGTTACGTTGCCAACGCCGGCGTGGAGAACGACCAATTTGACCTCGTTGGCCGGGAACTCGGACAACGTCTTCCTCAAGACGTCGACCGAGCCCCGCACGTCCGCGCGGATGATCACGCGCAGCTCGGGAATCTCGCCCTCGCTGGCGTTGGCCAGGACGCTCTCCAGGCTGGTCGGTTTCGCTACGCGGAGCAAGTCCTGCTCGCGCAACCGGGCGGCGACGTCATCCGCGATGTCCTTGGCCCGCTGCATGTTCTCGACAACGTAGAACTTGTCGCCCGACATCGGCACGTCGTTCAGGCCCCAGATCTCTACGGGCATCGACGGCGTGGCATCCTCGACCGGGCTGCCTTTGTCGTCGCGCAGGGATCGGACGCGCCCGTACGACGCCCCGCACAGCACGATGTCGCTGGTTCGCAGCGTGCCTTCCTGCACGATGACCCGCGCCACGTTGCCGAGCGTGCCGCTCCGGTGCGCCTCCACCACGACGCCGCTCGCCGGAAGCGTCGGATCCGCCTTGAGGTCCATGACCTCGCTGAGCATGGCCAGATGGGTGAGCAACTCATCGATGCCTTCGCCGGTCACCGCGGACGTCTTGATGACGTCCGTCTGCCCGCCCCAATCGCCGCTGGGCGTCAGGCCGTGTTCCGACAAGTCGCCGTAGAGCTTGTTGATGTCGTGCGGCAGATCGATCTTGTTCAGGGCGACTACGATCGGCGGGCCGGCGGCCCGTGCGTGATTGATGGCCTCGACCGTCGTCGGCATCACGCCGTCGTCGGCGGCCACGACCAGGACGACGACGTCGGTCAGTTTCGTACCGCGGGCCCGCATCGCCGTAAACGCCGTGTGCCCCGGCGTGTCGATGAACGTCACGAACCGGTCGCCAACCTCGACGCGATAAGCGCCGATGTGCTGCGTGATGCCCCCGGCCTCCCCTGCGGTGACGTTCGCCTCACGGATGCGGTCCAGCAGGCTCGTCTTGCCGTGGTCCACGTGGCCCAAGACCGTCACGACGGGCGACCGCGTGACGAGATGCGTGCGCTCTCGAGCGGCGAACGCATCCACCAGAAGATCCAAGCTCGTCTTGGCGGGGAGCACGCGCAGCTCGATCCCATACTCCATGGCGAACATCTGGGCGATTTCCGGATCGAGCGCGGAGTTGATCGTCGCCAAGGTGCCGTGTTCCTGCATCAGCTTCTTGACAACGGCGTTGACCGCGATGCCCGTCTCCCGCGAGAAATCCTTCACCAGAATCGGCGCCGTGATCTCGACTTTGTCCTTCTTGATCGGGGTGGTCGTCGTTCTGGCCGCGCCTCGGCGAGCCGTCTGCTTGCCCTCGATGGCTCGCAAGCCGCCGATGCCGCGGCCCGAGGCCTGCGCCAAGCGGTCGCGACGTTCGATCAGGTCGCGATCTCGCCATTCACGGATGCGCTCCGTCACGTCCGTATTGACTTCCCGGGTCGTGCGCCGTGGGTGAGCGCGCTTCTCGGGCACCACGGACGGCGTCCGGCCCTTCGCGCCGCGCCGGCCGCCACGATCGTCTTCGTCCTCGCGGCGCGGTTCATCCACGCGCAGTCGCGTCCCAAACCGCTCACCTTCTCTCGGTCGAGCCCCGCCGCCGGTTCGACCCGCGTGGCGCGGCGGTCCGGCATCCTCGTCGGGCTTCTCGTATCGAATCAACTTCGGACCGGTGAGCTGAGCAGGCTTGGGGATGTTTTGAGGACCGGCGACCACGACCGACGGCTCTTGAGGCGGCGCAGCCGCTTCGTCGAGCGACCCGGCAGGGCCCGCGACCGCTTCCGCATCCGCGACGACCGTCGGCGGCGGGGCGCCCTCGGCCGTTGCATCCGCGCTCGCGGCGGGCAACAACGGTTTGGATGGCGGCGCCCCTTCGACCGGCGACGACTCGCCAGGCGCCCGAGGCGCCTCGATCAGAGCGGCCGGTGCGACCGGCACAGCCGCGGCCTCGCCCCCGCCCGCCACCTCTGCCGGAGTTGCTGCAGGCGCGGCAACGCCGGTTTCCGGGCCGGTCTCCCCGCCATCGCGATGCGCGGCGGCTTCCTTGGGCGCCTTCCGCTTGGGAACGACCTTTTTGGCGCCATGGCCGGCCGCTTCATCCTCCGTCGCCTCCAGCACCTGGACCGCCGTGTCGGCTGAGCTCTCCGTTGACGTCTTCGCCTTCTGCTTGCTCTTCTTGGCCGTGCTCTCCTTGCGGACTCTCCTCAGATCGACGGGCCTGGACTCCTCCAGGGTCGTGGAGTGTGCGCCTTCGCTGAACCATTCGCGGATGGTCGCCGCCAACCCGGCCGAGACGACGTGCATATGGTTCTTCACGTCGATGCCTTCATCGCGGCACTTCTCGATAATCACCTTGCTGTCAACAAGGAGCTCTTTCGCCAGGTTGTGCACTCGCACCTTCTTTGTTGCCAAGACGATTCTCCACCACCCGATAGCCGGCGTGTTCGTCCTCGGGGCCTCTCGTACAAGGGGCCTCAGACGTTGCCGCGGCGGCCGTCCATTGTGCCCAACGACGACGCCTGCCGACTGCGGCTTGAGTCCGCGCGACGGCATCCGTCGCGCCTCGCGGACGGGCTCATCCCTTGTCCGCCTTCTTGCTCGCCTCCCCCTCGTCCGAAGGTGCGGCATGGACCACGGGCTCGGTGCTCACCGTTGGACCCGGCAAGGCCACGGCCTCCACGCTGTCTTCTACGGCGAGGGCCATCTTGGCAGGCGCCGCGGAGGTCCCATCGTCAAATGCGGTGGAATCGTCTGTCTCGGCGGAACCGGAGTCGGACGTCCCAGCCGGACCGGCGCTCGCCCCCTCGTCCCCGGCGTCCGCATCGACAGCGCCAGCCGCCATCGACTTCGCGACGGCACTCGGATCTGCTCGGCCGGCCGCTTCGCCGCTCGTCTCGAGCGCTGCGACCGCAGCCGACTTCTCAGCCGCAAGCTCCGCCTGCACGAGCTTCGCCTCTTCCACGCAGACCTGAACGATCCGCTCCGCCAACGCCTGCGGCAGATCAAGCTCCTTTACCAGCGGCTCGATGCCGACTTCCTTCACGTCCATGACGCTGATCATGCCCATGAGGGAAATACGCTCGGCGACCACCTCCTCAACGCCCTCGACCTTCCGCAACGTCGAAGCCAGGCGATCAAGCCCGCGGTTGTATTCCTTGGGCGTTAGAATATCGATGTCCCAGTCCGTCAGCCGGGCCGCCAGCCGCACGTTCTGGCCTCGCTTGCCGATCGCCAAGGAGAGTTGCTCGTCAGGCACCACGACCGTGGCCCTTCCCATTTCGAAACACAGCGCCGTGTCCTGGATCTCCGCAGGCTTCAGGGCGTTGGCGATCAGGATTTGCGAAGACTCGTTCCATCGAACGATGTCGATCTTCTCCCCGCCGAGTTCCTCCACGATGTTCTTGATGCGGCTGCCGCGCACGCCGACGCACGCGCCCACGGCGTCGACCTTCGTATCGATCGAGGAGACCGCCACCTTTGTTCGGTAGCCGGCCTCGCGGGCCAACGCCTTGATTTCGATGATCCGCTCGGCGACCTCCGGCACCTCCAGCTCGAAGAGCCGGCGGATGAAGTCCGGGTGGCTGCGGCTCAGCACGACCTTCACCTGGTGCGGCGCCTCGCGCACGTCCAGGATCAGCGTTCGGATGCGTTCGCCGGGTTGGTGCGTCTCACCGGGGATCTGCTCGCTTCTCGGCAGGAACCCCTCGGTCCGGCCGATGCTGACGATGATCGCACCGCCCTCGAAGCGTGCCACGGTGCCCGTCAGAATCGTGCCCTTGCGCTCGACGAACTCCTCGAAGATGCTGCCGCGCTCCGCCTCGCGGATGCGCTGGATCATGACCTGCTTCGCCGTCTGGGCGGCGATGCGGCCGAAGTCGTTCATGCTGACGGGCTCACCGATGACGGTCGCCG
>CAZERK010000156.1:0-3636 GCA_964514515.1 uncultured Planctomycetaceae bacterium | reverse complement strand
ACCTCCTCGTCCTGACCGTACTTCTTGCGAATCGCCGACTCCATCGCCGCTTCGAGGTCGTCGATGCCCAGCTCCTTGTCGATGTTCTTGTCGCGGGCCAATCCGTCGACAATCCTCAAGAGGTCAGCGTTCATGGCACCGTTCCTATTCGCCGCCCGAACCAGGCGACTGCATCCCCATTCGTCGCCCGCATGCCAACAAAAAGGTGGGCAATCCGTCGGGCCCACCGTGGCAGCGATTGTCTTAGCGGGCGCCGCCGCCCCGCCGATCGTCTACCTGGGGCGACTACTTAGCCCATTGGTCGCCTCCCGCAAACGAAACCGAGGGCGGGCAACGCGGTCCACGCAAGACGGGATGGAACCAGTTCAATTCGCACTGGTTCCAACTCCATCATTCGCTACCGACAGATTCTTGCCCATTTCGCCGGGTTCGAAGACGTGCACCCGATTCAGATCCAAGTACATGTCCAACTCCTGCCCTTCGAACACCGGAACGCTGGCGTCCATGCGACCGACCAGGCTGCCGCGACCCCCAACGGTCGTCATATGGACGTCTTTCCTATCACCCAGCGGCTCCACGAGCGTCAGCCGCACGCGAAGCCTCGCGGCCCCTTCACCCAACGACGACGCGACGCAAGCCGTCGTCGCCGAGGAGGCAGGCGTCCCTGCCTCTTTCGGATCGGCCCGAAAGGCCTCCGGCCGAATACCAAGTACGACGGCTTGGCCGAGGCAGCCTTCCAATCGATTCGCCAGTCCCCCCGCAAGCGGCACGATTGCATCGCCCGCGTCGAATGCCAGCGAGCCGCCGCCGCCCTGCCTGACGAGCCGACCTTCGAGAAAGCTCATCGGAGGCGTTCCAAGGAAGCCCGCGACGAACCGGTTCACGGGTCGGTCGTAGACCTCCTGGGGCCTGGCGCACTGCTGGACGACGCCATCCTTCATGACGACGACCCGGTCGCCCAGGGTCATCGCCTCCTCCTGATCGTGCGTCACGTAGACCGTCGTCGTCTGAAACTGCCGCTGGAGCCGTTTGATCTCGCAGCGCATCTCCACGCGCAGTTTGGCGTCCAGGTTTGACAACGGCTCGTCAAACAGGAAGACCTTCGGGTTTCGCACGACGGCCCGGCCGACGGCCACCCGCTGGCGTTGTCCGCCGGACAGAGCCTGGGGCTTCCTGTCCAGGAGGTCTGAGATTCCAAGGAGCGATGCCGCCTGTCGGATTTTTCGGTCGATCTCGGCCTTGCTCAGGCCCAACTCGCGGCGGCGGAGCCTCAGACTGAACGCCAGATTCCTGTACACCGTCATGGGCGGATACAGGGCGTAGTTCTGGAAAACCATCGCGATGTCGCGGTCCTTGGGCGGCACATCGTTGACCACCCGACCGTCGATCGCGATCGCGCCCGAACTGACGGCCTCCAGTCCTGCGATCATCCGCAGGGTCGTGCTCTTGCCGCATCCGGACGGTCCGACCAGAACGACCAGTTCTCGATCTGCGATCTCCAGACTGACCCCGTCTACCGCCCTGACGCCGCCGGGATAGACCTTGGTCACTCCTTTGAGAGTCACACCCGCCATGAAAACGAGTCACGCGCACAGCGCAGCCTTGACACAAACCCGTATTCTAAACGAGACGCGAATGCTGTCAATCGCCATTCCGTGCTCGCCGAACAGGGCTCGCGGCCATCGCATCCCGGCCGTCTTCGCCTCTTCGAGGTGCGTCTGAAAATGCGCCCCCGCTGCGGCGATTGGTGACATGCGGCATTGTTCGTGCTAAGATGCACCGTATCCGGGATGTTGGCGTTGCGCGCGCCGTCGCCCCATCTTCGCTTGAACTGCGCAAGGTCCTGGCCCCCGGTTGATCGGCCCGAAGCGGCGAGCCGCGCGGCATCGCGCCGTCCCGGAGCGGCGCGGCAGCTTCCGATCACGCTGCGACCCGTTGAGAGAAGCCGGCTTGCGCCCCGGCGGCCGTGTTGGAGCCGCCGGCGCAGCCTTCAGTTCCGTGAGAATCTCGACTCCGCGCTTCACGGACATGCAACCGTCCAACGAGCGCTGAGCCCGTCAGCGTCGACCAATTGGTGCGAGGTCTGGCAGGCGTTCTGCAGCCGGCCGAGCAAACGGTGGAGTCGACCGGGCCATGGCCACACATATCGCATTTCGTCCACTTTTTTCGAGACGCCCCGAGCACGCGGCGCCTGCCGTGTTGGACGAGTCGGCGCTGTTGCAACTGCTCAGCGATGTCGTCGCCGCCCCGTACCGGCGCATGACCGGCCTGGAAATCGTGGCGACCGTGATCGACTTACCGGGGTCTGGGCGACGTGAAGGCCCCTTGAAGCCAGCCGTGCATCCCGCCTGCCGCCATCCGGCAGATCCATCGATCTGCGAGGCCGCCCGGCGAGCGCATCTGACCGAGGTCGCCCTGCGTCCGCACGCCCATTGGCATCGCTGTGTGAACGGCAACCTGTGCGGCGTCGTGCCGGTCGTGCAGCACGGACGATGCCTGGCCGTTTGTGGCGTAGCCTGTTCGGGTTCGGCCGACGAGTCCTCCTTCGAGCACCACGTGGAGCTGCTGGCCGTGCTGGTCGAGAACTTCGTCGCTTCACAAGGCGTCCGGCTTCTGCCGCTGATCGTCAACGCCGACGGCGCGGATGAGCAGGCACCACCCGAGTCGCCTTCGTCGACGGCCGGCGTGTCGCCCGGACACGGCCACCCTCTCATGCTCAAGGCGATCGACTACATCGAGCAACATCTGGCGAAGCCGGGCTTGAGCGTCGCCGAAGTCGCGCTGGCGCTGAATCTGAACCCCTCGTATCTCGCCCATTCGTTTGCCGAGCAACAGCATGTCCGCATGAGCCATTACATCGCCGGCCGGCGCGTGGCTCTGGCTAAACGGCTCCTCGCCACGACCGATTGGCAGATCAAGCGGGTGGCCTTCGAGTGCGGCTACGCGAACTCCGACTGGTTCAGCCATATCTTTCGCGCCCATGCCGGCGTCACGCCCAGCGTCTTTCGCCGCCGACTGCTGACGAGTCGGTAACGCCCCCCTTCGATGGACGCCGACGGGTTCCGTCCGCACAAGCCCCGGCGTTCTGGCACGGCCCCAACCCAATCGCGGATCGTCCGCCACGAATCCGGCTCCGTCTCGGCTGGATCGATCTGCGATGGTGAGCAGCGTTGCGCCGGAGCCTGCCAGCCCGTTGCGCGTCGCGAGGCCTGTTCCTTACCGCCACGCTCAGCCTCGGCGGTCTTCCCTGAAATCTGCGTTGCACGTTTCGCCGTCGGATGTCGCGTAGACCCTATGGAGTAGACCACAACGGCGCGGGTCCTCGCCCGTGCGTTTGCGGCGGCACCTCGCCTCGAACGCTCTCGGAGCGGACGAGCCCATCGTCAGGCCCGTCCGGGACACCGGCGACGCCCAAGAAGGCAGTCGCAGGACATCGCCCTGGCGAGGACTCGCGGAGATCGTCCCACCACGACAACCAGACAAGGAGCAATGACCATGAGAAAGAACAACTGGATGATCCTGCCAACTTTGTTGCTGAGCGGCCTCCTGGTCGCCGGTCTCGCATGCGGCACGGGCTTCCCCGACGGCGGCGACGGCGGCGATGGCGGTGACGGAGGCGGCGGCGGCGGAGGCGGC
>CAZERK010000155.1:0-7729 GCA_964514515.1 uncultured Planctomycetaceae bacterium | reverse complement strand
GGTCTTCCTGTGGTACACGGCGGAGACCTGTGCGGGCGGCGCGCCAGCCATCGAGTTCAGCGGCTGCGATCCTGGAGAGCCAGGCGACTTCGGTTCGCCTGACGCCTCCCCTTTTCAAGAGCAGATTGCCACCGAACACACGCCACCTGTGATCGGCCTGAACCCGGGTTTGCTCCGCTGCGCGATCGGCATCCCGCCAGGCGGGCCCCCCTCTGCGTGCGACAACGCCATCGTGAGTTTGACGTTCACGCCCCTGGCAGAGGGCGCGCTCAGCATCTGGTTCCGCGACCCCGCCACCCCGCCGATGACCAAGTTGGCCGACGACACCGGCGCGGAAATCGCGCCGCCGGACCTGGTACTCGCGCAGCCCGACGAGACTCAGGCGTTGACGATTCTCGTGGACTTCACGGCGCCGGAGCTGAACTGCCCGCCGGACCTGGCCGTGCAACGCGGCGGTTCCACGGCGACTTCGGCAACTGGCCAAGCCGTTGCGGCGGACAACTGCGATCCGGCGTCGACCGTCACCTACGCGGACGCGATCACGGCGGGGGCGTGCGCAGCCCAATACACGCTCAACAGAACGTGGACGGCCACGGACGCCTGCGGCAATGCTCGGTCTTGCATGCAGGTGATCCAGGTCGGCTCCGCGAGCGATTGTCAGGCCGACCCAGACAACGACGACAATCCGTCGGATGACAATCCTCCCGATGAAAATCCGCCGGCCGGTCAACCGACTAGCGGAGACGACGCGGCGGTTGCCCAGCATTGTTGTTGCGGAGAGGTACTCTGCGGTATCTGCACGCCGGCCACGATGCCCGTGATAATCCTGAGCATGGGTTGGATGAAGAGACGGGCGATCCGAGCAAGGACGTAGTCCGATCGCCGCCGCCACCGTTGTCGGTGTTTCCGCTGCTGCCGTTTCCATTGCCACCGTTCTGCCGCACGTCGAATGCGAGAAGATCGGCGAGAATCAGGCGACAACGGTGTCGAGGTATGCGGCCAGGCGACGAGTCAATTGTCGGCGGCTGAAAGCCTCGAAGCCAGGGGGAGGCGGCGCGGTCGTCCGATCCTCGCGGCGGCAATAGCCGCGCAACGTTTCCATCGCCTGCGCCGTTGAGTCTGCGTCGCCGATGCGGCCGAAGAAGGCACGATGCGCCGCGAATTGCTCCAGCAGCTTGCGGTCGTTGCTCGCAGGGGATTCCTCCAGGCACAAGATCGGTCGTCCGCTACGGATGTACTCGAACAGCTTCGCGTTGCATCCCCATCGCCCGACGTAGGCGCCGGTCAGGAGCAACAGCGCGTCGGCCTGCTGCATCGCCGCGTGCGCCTGCGAGCGGGGCAGCAAGCCGGTCGTCTCAACGACGGGTGACAGCCCCGCGGCATCCAGATAGGCCTTTGACAGATTGCCGACGAATCTGAACGCAACGTCCGGCAGCCGGCCGTCCCGCAGCAGTTGCCGCACGGAGCGGAAGAACAGGTCCGGGCGGTTTCGGGCTATCACGGTTCCAACGTGCGCGATGACCAGACGAGTCGAGCCTGTCGGGGCCGCGGCCGTGGACGAGTCGTTGTCGAGGGTCATCGCCTGGACGGCTTCGTCGTAGCCGTTAGGGATGACCACGACCCTGGCTCGGTCGCAGCCGTGTTCGGCCGCGATGGCGTCGGCCATGTTGTCGGAGACGGCGACGATGGCGGCAGACGCCTGGACGACTCGGCGGTAGAGCCGTTCGTGAGCCTGTCGTTGACGCCGTGAGCGAGGTTCGTAGCCGCCGGGACCGAACCAGGCATCCCGGAAGTCCAGCACGAGCGGCAGGCCCGTTTCTTCGTGAAGGCGCAAGCCCAATAGCGCGGCGCCGGCGGGGGGAAACGAGGCGAGGATCACGGCGGGGCGATGCTCGCGAGCAAGGCGAAGGCCTGCCTGCAACGCCGAACGCTGCCATCGAACGAAGCGATCGGGGAAGACGAACTCGCGTGCGAATCGCCTGACAAATTGTCCGATCGTTGTGCGGCGCGGGCAGGCGGATAGGCTTGCGAGGCCGTCGTCGGCTTCGGTCAGCGTCGCCTCGCGATGGGCTGAGGGGGGCGGCTCCTTGCGGGGATCGTAAACCGCGAACGTCCGGCCCTGCTTGTTCCACGGATCGGTTACGGCGACGACTCGGACGCCGGGGTCCCGGGGCGTTTCGCCGACGTGTCGTGCCGTCAAGACCTGACACGACCAGGCATTCTCCTGAAGATAGCGGGCGAAAGCGTGGATGCGTTCCGCCGCCGCGCCGACCGCGGGCGGATACCAGTAGGAGACGATCATCGCGCTGCGAACCGGATGGCGGCTCTGTTCGGTCACGGCGATCATTGAAACCGTGAGCAGGCGATTCGTCCATCGAAGGCGGCCGGTTAGGATGTAGGCATGGCGCGGATGACAGGGCTGCACATCGTAATCGTGCCGGCTTGGTGGCCGTCGCCGGAGCAGCCGATGGCGGGCATCTTCTTCGCGGATTACGCCCGGGCGTTCGCGGCGGCGGGCGCACGGATCGGCGTCGTCTATCCAAACCTGGTCAGTCTGAGGCATCTGCCCATCGGCTTGCGGCATCGGCCTGGCGCGAAGGTTGTGCCGCTGGTCCCTCGCGTCAGCCTGGAGACGCTCGACGGCGGGATTCCGGTTGTCCGCATCCGCGGCTTGCATACGGCGCTGGGCTGTCCCGCCCTGCAGATGCGACGGTTTCGTCGCTGGCTGCGACGAGGGCTGGCCGTCTATTGCAGCGAGCACGGCCGGCCGGACGTCCTGAACGCGATGTGCGCGATTCCCGCCGGCTGGGCCTGTACGCATCTGGACGGGCGGCGGGCAACGCCGGTCGTCGTGACGGAGCATACCGGCCCGTTCTCGCTCGTGATGACACGGCGGGCGGGCGTCTCCTACGTGCGGGCGGCGCTGGCGCGAGCGACCGCCGTCGTCGCCGTGAGCGAGCCGTTGCGGCAGGAGATGCTGGCGGCAGGCGTTCGTGGCGACGGACGGATCGCGGTCATCGGCAACCCGGTCGACGACGTTTTCGTGCCGAGCCCGCTGCCCGCGGCGGCTTTGGATGCAAACGGGCGCAAGGTGTATCGCGGACTGTTTGTCGGGCGTTTGGAGCCGGCCAAAGGTGGCGCCGAGTTGATCGAGGCGGCCATCGCCTTGGCACGAGAGCCCGAGCGCGGGCCGACGGTCGATTGGCACGTTGCCGGCTACGGACCGATGGAGCGGCAGATCGCAGAGCGGTTCAGCGCGGCCGGTTTGGCGGACCGGTTGATGTTGCACGGTTTCTGCGAGAAAAAGGAGATTGCCCGACTGCTGAGCGAGGCGCACTTCCTGATCCTGCCGAGCTACGGCGAGAATTGTCCGTTGGCGATCTGCGAGGCCTTGTCGGCAGGGCGGCCGGTCGTGACGACCGAAGCGCCGGGCTGCAAGGCGTGGGTCGGCGAGGGTGACGGAACCGTGGCACGGATCGGAGACGCAAAGAGCCTCGCGGACGCGGTTCGACGGCTGCTGGCGGACGACGCGCGTTGGGACTGGCAGGGCATCGCGGCCCGAGCCGGCGCGCGGTGCTCGGGAGCCGCGATTGCCGGACGATACGCCGAGCTGTTCGACGCGGTTCTGAGGACGGTCCGGGCTTCCTGAGGAGCGTCGCATGTGCGGCATCGCCGGATTGATCTTGACGCAAGCCGACCCGGTCGTCCCGAGTTGGCTGACGGCGATGACGCAGCGTTTGCACCATCGCGGGCCGGACGACGGCGGCGCGGTCGTCTTCGGACCGCAGGGACGTCCCGTCGTCGAGCGGCGGCTTGGAGATCCTTCGCAGCCGGTCGATTGGGGGGCCGTCTCGGCCTGCGTCGGGTTGGGGGCGCGGCGGTTGGCGATCATCGATCTGTCGCCTGCGGGGCATCAGCCGATGGCCAGTCCCGACGGTTCGGTCTGGCTGGCTTACAACGGCGAAATCTACAACCATCCGGCCCTGGCGGACGAGCTGCGCGGACGCGGTCTTTCGTTCGTCGGGCGCAGCGACACGGAGGTCCTGCTGGGCGCATACCGGGCTTGGGGGACGGCTTGCTTCGAGCGATTGGACGGAATGTGGGCGGCGGCCGTCGTTGACTGGTCCGCTCGACGAGCCGTCCTTTCGCGCGACCGTTTGGGCATCAAGCCGCTCTACATCGCACTGCTCGACGGGGGACTCGCCTTTGCCTCGGAGATCAAGGCGCTGTTGGAATTGCCCGGTCTTCGCCGCGCCGTCAACAAGGCCCGACTGCACGACTTCCTGGCACGGGGCCTGACCGACCATACCAACGAGACGTTCTTTGAGGGCGTCTGGAGCGTTCCGCCGGGCTGTTGGTTGGGATTCGACCTGAGCGAACGATCCGCCGCCAACCTGACCGGCGTCGTTCGCCGATATTGGCGGCCGTGCGGCGGATGGCAGGCGATGCCGGACGCCGCCGAGCGCATCCGCGACGGCCTCACGGACGCCGTACAGTCGCATCTGCGGAGCGACGTGCCGGTCGGCTCATGCCTATCGGGCGGGCTGGACAGCTCGGCCATCGTCTCGATCATCCATCGTCTGGCGGGCCGGCAGAGGACGCTGACGGGGAGTTGGGCGCAGCATACGTTCACGGCTTGCCTGCCGGGCTCACCGCTCGACGAGTCGCGGTACGCCGAACGGGTGGTTCAGTCGTGCCCGGGGTTGCGTTGGCATCGCGTCGAACCGACGGCCGCGCGGCTGCTGAACGACGTCGAACGGCTCGTCTGGCACCAGGAACAGCCGTTCGGATCTCCGTCGATCTACATGCAATGGGAGGTCATGCGACAGGCTCGGGCCGACGGCGTGACGGTACTGCTGGACGGACAGGGCGGCGATGAGCTGTTCTGCGGGTACGAGGGCTATTGGCCGCCGTATCTGGCGCACCTGCTTCGCCGCGGCCGGGGCTTGACGTTCGCGCGCGAGTTCGCAAACGCCCTCGCGTTTGGGTCGCATCACGGCGCCGGTTCGTTGGCCGGTCACGTCGGGGCCTACCTGCTTCCGGACCGTTGGCGAGACCGATTGCGTCAGGCCGTCAGCACGCGACGGCAGGACTGGATCGCGCGCGACCTCGATCCCGTTGCGCCCACGGCGCCCCCATTGTTGGGGCACGCCCTGCGGCTCGCGAACGCCGAGGGCGCCGACTGGAACGCCCGCGGCCCGGCCTTGTCGCGGCGCTTATGGCGGATCGTGCTCGCCGAGAGCCTGCCGAGCCTGTTGCGGTTTGAGGATCGGAACTCGATGGCGTTTTCGGTCGAGGCCCGGGTGCCGATGCTGGACCAGCGCCTAGTCGAGTTGGCGATGTCGCTGCCGCCCGAGTTGAAGATTCGCGACGGCCGGTTGAAGGCCGTTCTCCGCGAGGCGATGCAGGCGATCGTGCCCGACGAAATCCGGCTGCGTCGCGACAAGATCGGCTTTGCCGCGCCGACGACGGACTGGATGCGCCGCGGCCTCGACGTCTGGTGGCGAGACCTGCTTTCGTCGCAGTCCTTCCGCGAGCGGGGCTGGTTCGACGCGGCCGGCGCAAAACGGCTCATCGCGAACTGGGAAACGGGCGACGAGGCCGCGGCGCCGTCGCTCTGGCGGCTGGCCGTTACGGAACAATGGGCCCGGCAGTTCCTGTGACGGCCTCGATCAACTCGCTGCCGAGATGTCCCCACGGTCCTCGGAATGACGGCGGTGAGCTTGAGCCGCGTTTTGTGAAAGCGGCGCGCAAGCAAGGTCCTGTCCGTTCCCATGCGAGACCGGATTCTCAGGCGAGCATGGTATGAGAACCCACGGCCGTGGCCGAGGGGTGGCAACGCATGGCGTGCAGCATCCTGGGATACGATCGAGGCCACCCGCCGGCCAAGACCGGCGGCTCTCAGCGACGTCGAGGCGCGTTCGCGTGGCGAGCGAGAACCTCGTCGCGCCTGGACCAGCACGAACTCGAGGGTGCGTCCGAGCCGCTTTTCGTGAGAGAGGGCGCCGGGTTTTTCAGAACCCGGCTTTGATGTCCGTTGATCGGATTTGACTGCGAGACGGCGATAGCTCGGTGTTGGACGTTGCGGCTTGCGCGGCGCCCTTGTTGCTGGCCGGGGCCCTTTGTACGATGGCCGTTCTGCGGCCGCGCGCCGTCGCCCGATCGGACCGATGCAGGGCGGCAGGCAGCGCGGAAGTCGCGCGGGAGAGGTGTCCGAGTGGCTCAAGGAGCCGCATTCGAAATGCGGTGTGCGGGCGACTGCACCGGGGGTTCGAATCCCCCCCTCTCCGTTCCTTTCGTTGTTTCAAGAGACCGACGCCGAAGGGCTCGCGCTCGCTTTATCGCCCTCCTGACCAGACAAGAAGGTCGTCCGACCGCTTCTACTGAAGCAGCATCGCGATGAACGCTTGGAGATCAGCCTCATTCACCGCTCCGTCGTTGTTGAGGTCGCTTGCTCGGAAGTGATCGGCGTCGCCGTCGAATCCCATCAGAACCCGCGTGAACCCCTGGATGTCCCGGCCGTCGACGATCCGGTCGCAATTGAGATCGCCTTTGACCGTCCCGCAGCCTCCGAGCAGGACCGTCACAAAGGGTTGGACATCCGCCAGGTCAACAAGGCCGTCGCAGTTGATGTCCGCCTGCGCCAGGCCGCAGCCGGCCAATTCCTCCGCAACCGCTTCTGGATCCAAGACCGCGGTCACGAAGGGAGCGATATCACGCCCATCCACGTGATTGTCGCAGTTCATGTCGCCGAGCGGGAACGAACAGCCTTCCATGATGACACACATGAAATCCAGGACGTCGCCGGCATCGACCCATCCGTCGCCGTTCATGTCTCCGCGGACGATTTCGCAGTCGTAGGCGCTTTCATACGCAACGGGATCGATCACGGCCAGCACGAACGGCGCAATGTCCAGGCCGTTGCGGAGGCCGTCACAATTCATGTCGCCGAACGCATCGCACGGAGGCGAGTCGATCGCCAGCGCGATCACGCCGAGCGTGCCGGTGATGGGCGTGCCGGGCAGCGAGCCGCTCCAGACGACGGTCTCGGTTTCCGGCTCGCCGCCCGTCGCGGGAATGCGCAACTCCGTCCCGCACGTGCGCTCGAGCGCCGTGAAGCGAAACGTGGTGGCGAGCAGTCCCGCCGGCGTGGCGGCCGGCAGATTGCCCCATCGGCCTTGCGCCAAGTACAGCCCGTCGCCGTCTTGCGGAGGTATGGACTCGTTCAGGCCGAACGGGTCGTCCGCGGCCAGCCCGGAGAACATCCAGGAATAGGGCCCGTTGTTCACCACGCCGACGAACTGCAGATAGGCGGGATCCCAAACGAAGATCACGTCCATGCCGGCCATGAGCTGGTTGCCGGACGTGTCCGAGACCGCGTACAGGCCGACGTCAACGGTGTCGCCCACGTGGATGTCCGTCGCGGTGCATCGCCACTCCAGGTTCACCTCCGCCAGAGTGCCTGGGCTGATCGCGCACACACAGATGGACGCAAGGAGCAAGCACGTTGGGTGTCTCAGGCTCGTCATGATGCATCTCCCTGCCGCACCGCCCAGGGCGAGCGGTCACGGCACGCGCGGAGCCCGACACGCCGGACCTCGATTCGTCGGACGCGGCGGGCAACGGCTCGGCTTCCGCCCTTTTCTGTCACGTTTCCCGACGCAGTGGTTCTGCCCGCATCTGCCCGCGGCTCCCTCTGCCTGGCAGGAAGAGGGTCGGGGTGAGGGTG
>CAZERK010000154.1:0-7750 GCA_964514515.1 uncultured Planctomycetaceae bacterium | reverse complement strand
AAGAGCTTCCTGATCTACGTGCCGACCGGAATACTCGCCGTCGCGGCGGGCAGCGGCGAACGGTTCGGCGGCAAGGAAAACAAAATCTTCGCCAAGCTCGACGGCCAGCCGCTCTTTCTCCGCGCTTTGCAGCTTTTCGTCAACCGGGAGGACGTCTGCCAAACGCTTCTGGTCGTCGCCCCGGCCGACATGCAGCAGATGAAGTCCAAGTTCGGCGCCAACATCGGCTTCATGGGCGTCAAGCTCGTCGAGGGCGGCAAGGAGCGATCCGACTCCGTCGCCAACGGCCTGGCGGAGGTGGCCGACGCGGCCGCGTTCGTGGCGATCCATGATGCCGCCCGCGTTTGCGTCGCCGCGGATTGGATCGACACGATCATCGCGGCCGCCGCCAAGACGGGGGCTGCCGTACCGGTCGTTCCCGTGACATCGACCCTCAAGAAGGTCGGAACGGACCCGGACAGGGTGATCGGCGAGACGGTCCCGCGGCAGGGGCTGTTCATGTCGCAGACGCCCCAGGTCTTTCGCAAGGACATCATCTGCAAGGCCTATGCCCACCTCAGGGAACACGGGCCGGGCGATGCGCCGGTCACGGACGATGCGCAGGTCGTTACCGCGGCCGGCTTTCCGGTGACGGCTGTCGGCGGCGACGCTCGAAACATCAAAATCACAACCCCGAGCGACCTCAGCCTGGCCGGGGCCGTCCTGAAGATCCTGCCTCAGAAGTCGGTGACCCGAACGGGAGCGTTTGAAGAAGCGCAATGGTGACGCGGCGTCCGGCAAGACGATCGCACGCACCACGGAAACTCCTCGTCAGAGCGCGCCGCGTCGGGACAGCAACCGCAAAGGCGCAACGCCTCGGCGAGCGCGCGCCCTATCAGAACCGCGACGGGCCGTAAACCCTTGACCCGAACGGTTCGGGCGGGTGCAATGATGCGTCGGATGAGACGGCGCTGCGAGCCTGCACAGCGTGAGCGACGCTCTTACCAGGACGGGAATAGGCTGTGCGACGGCATGAACCAGCCTGAATGGATGAAAACCATGAGAACCGAACGACTGACTTGCACGCTTATTTGTCCGGGTATGGTGGCTGTCTTTTTTGCGGTCGCCGGGTGCGAAGGCATCGATCGCAAGCACGACAGTCGTGTCGCGGACGTCACGCCGCCGCCCGACAACGCTCCGGGGTACGTCCAGGAACGGACCGAGTTCCCGAACGTCGCGGACGTGGTTGAGGAGATGATGGCGAGGCGGCAGGCGTACATCGAGCAGCTCATGGCCGTGGAGCGGGCCTATCTGGTGGTCAGCGACGTGACCAAGTCGAACTGGGCCCGACGGCAGCGTGAGCTCACGGAGGCCGTGGAGGTCTATCCCTACCTGACGGCCGGCGCCCCGGAGCTCCGCGCGGAGGTCTCGCCTGAGCAGCAGATTCCCGAGGCGGACATGCTCTACCAGGACGCCCTCAGGCTGTTCAAGGAGGTTCACGCAATTCCGCTCGCCGGCACGCTGCCCGCCAACAAGCAGAAGGCCCGACAGGCCCTGCAGATGTTCAAGAAGGTCCTTCGCGAGTATCCGAAGTCGGACAAGGTGGACGAGTGCGCGTTCTACTGCGGGGAGATTTACAAGGAGTATCTCCGCGAGGACGATCCCGACGACGAGATGTCCGTCCGCTACTACAGGTGGGCGGTGGCCCTGAATCCTCGCCTGCCGCTGCCGGCTCGCTTCCAGTGCGCCGTGGTCTACGACTTCCGACGGCACGACCGCGTTCGCGCCTTGGAGTTGTACAATCAGGTGCTGGAGACGGACGAGGCCGGCAACGAATCTAACGCGCGCTTTTCCGCGACGCGGATCGAGCAGTTGACCGACGACACGCGGAGCCACCTGAACCCCGACATCAAGCCCGTCGAGCCCAAGGCCGCCAGCGCCGAGCCGGACAACCCGTAGCAACCCGCGGCACGAAGGGACTGCCTCCGAACCGATCGCGACTTGCGTTGTCGAAAACGGCGTTCCGCGAGGCGCCTGTCCCTTTTGCCACGGGCTGGTAGGCCTTCATGTCGCCATCCGGCGTTGAGCAGGAGATCACGATTCGTGTGCCGGGGGGCACGCTTCGAGGCGTTTGCCGCGGCACGGGACCGGCCGTCGTCCTGTTGCACGGGGGACCCGGTTGCTACGACTACCTCGCCGGATCGGTCCTCGCCGATTGGCTCGCCGAAGCGCACACGGTCTGCTCCTACGATCAACGCGGCTGTCGCAACTCGTCGTCCGAGGGACCGTTTACGATCGAGGCGAACGTCGCCGACCTGGAGGCGGTCCGCCTTCAGTTGCATGCCGACCGCATCACGATACTCGGGCATTCCGCGGGGGCGTTTCTGGCGCTGTTCTATGCGGTCGCCCATCCGACGCGCGTCGACCGGCTGATCCTGCTGAGCCCGGCAGGCCTCAAGGGCGATTGGCGCCCCGACTTCGACGCGACGATCCGCAATCGCCTCACGGCCGCCCAGCAGGCACGCCTGGACGAGATCGACCGGCGCATCGCTCAGACAACGGATGAGGACGCGCGCGAGGAGTTGTATCGGCGTCGCTTCGATCTCGCGTTGCCCTGCTACGTAGACCCCGCGCATCGGGGCGTCGCGCGACGAATGCCGCATTACCGCCGCGAGGGCAACGTGCGCATGACGGCGTCCATCAAGGACGAGTCGGGCGATCCGTCCTTCCGCGCGGCCCTGCGGCGATTTGATCGTCCGTGCGGCATCATCCACGGCCGCAGCGATCCCATCCCTTGGAGGGTCGTCGACGACTACGTGCGGACGCTGACGAACACGTCTGTCTTCCCGCTGGACCGCTGCGGGCATTTCCCGTGGCTCGAAGGGCCCGAGCCCTGCCGTGCTGCGTTGGTTGCGTTTCTCGAGTCATCGCGATAAAACGTCTGTTGATCGCACGCACGCGGTTTCCGGTCCTGACGCGGCAGCGGCCGGGCCGTAGTTTCCTGCAATACCTGGAGATGACATCCGATGGACGCAACGCGAATCAAGGCGCTCAAGCAGGCGATGAAGAGGGCGGGGATGCACGCCCTCTTCGTCTCGAACCCCAAGAACGTCAAGTACCTGACCGGCTTCAAGACCACGATGCCCGGCGACGTGCAATGCTTCGGCGACCCGGAAGGCTTCGTGCTGGTCCACGCCAAGCGGTGCGACTTCCTGTGCGACGGCCGATACATCGAAGGCGCAGGACATCTGCCGGGCGTCAGGCCGCAACTTCTCGAATCGCCCGTCAGCGCCCCGAGCATCGCCGCGAAGATCAAGCAGCTCCTCCCGAAGGGCGTCAAGAAGATCGGGTTTGAACAGGATGCGATGCTGTACAGCGACGGCCTCGGACTGGCCAAGCACCTGCGCGGCCTGAAGCTCCTGCCGGCGGACGCCCTGTTCGCGGCGCTTCGCGTCTGCAAGTCGCCGGAGGAGGTCAAGCTCATCCAGAAGGCCCAGGCGATCACCGGCGCCTGCTTCAAACACGTCCTCCCGTTCATCCGCCCCGGCATGTCCGAACACCAACTCGCCCTGAAGATCGACGACTACCTGCGAACACACGGCGAAGGAACGTCCTTCGCGACGATCGTTTCCTTCGGCGAGACAAGCTGCCAGCCGCATTACACGCCGGACCCCAGGCGAAAGCTGAAGAAGGGGCAGATCGTCCTGATGGACTTCGGCGCCGTTTACAACGGCTACTGCGGCGACATGACGCGGATGGCCTTCATGGGCAAGGCCGACGCCCGCTATCGCGAGGTGTACAAAATCGTCCTCGAAGCCCAGCTCAACTGCATCGCCGCGGTCAAGCCCGGAGCCGTCTGCCACGACCTCGACATGATCGTCCGCAAGACGTTCGAGCGCTACGGCTGCCTGGACCGTTTCCTGCACGGCACGGGCCACGGCGTCGGCCTGGCGATTCACGAAGAGCCCCGGCTCAAGAAGTCCTTCAAGACGAAGGTGCGGCCGGGCATGGTCTTCAGCGTGGAGCCCGGCCTGTACTATCCCGGCTGGGGCGGCGTCCGCGTCGAGGACTTGGTGGCCGTCACCGAGAGGGGGCACAAGAACCTGACGACGGCGACGAAGGAGATCATCGAGCTGTAGCGGTTTCGATCGTGCGCCGCGTCGTGCTGCAGCCGCCCTCGCTGACGGGAAGCGTTGCAGCGCCGACGCACGACGGCCGCGTTGGGAGAACCGTAAGACCGTCCAACAAAACCGGGATGGGCTCCCGAGACGGCGCCAAATGCGGCGGAAGACGAGAAGTCGATGGCGTCGGTTCCGGTCTGGCTCAACGCGATTGGGACTCTGTCAGATTCGCCGGCCTTGGATGCCGCTCTCATGCCCCTGAACGCGGAGCACGACGAACCGCTCCTGCTCCTGAGAATGACGGACATCGTGAAGTCGTTCGACGGCCAGCGCGTCCTGCACGACGTCGACTTTGACCTCCGGCGCGGCGAGGTTCACGTCCTGGCTGGCGAGAACGGGGCCGGCAAGAGCACGCTCATCAAGATCCTCGGCGGCGCGTTGCGACCAGACCGCGGCGATATCTTCTTGAACGGGCGAGCACGGCGGTTTCGTACGCCGCGCGAAGCGGCCTCGTGCGGTGTCGCGATCATCCATCAGGAACTGTCGCTCGTCCCGTCGATGTCGGTCGCGGACAACATCTTCCTAGGGCGCGAGCCATCAACTTGGGGCTGGATGCGATCCCGACGGCACAACGCAACGGGCGGGGCCGTCCTGCGCCGGCTGGACCTGCACGTCGATCCGAACGCCCTCGTCGAATCGTTGCCGATTTCGCTTCAGCAGATGGTCGAGATCGCCAAGGCGCTGGCGCGGAAGGCCGACGTCGTCGTGATGGACGAGCCGACCAGCGCGTTGAACGAGATCGAGGTCCTGCGCCTGTTCCGGTGCATCGCGGACCTCAAGTCGCAGGGCTGCGGCATCATCTACATCACGCACAAGCTGGAGGAGGTCTATCGAATCGCCGACCGCATCACGGTGTTGCGCGACGGACGCCGCATCGCGACGGAACTCGCGGCGAACATGCCGGCCGGCGCCTTGATCCGGCATATGGTCGGGCGGGAGTTGACGCGAACGGACGAGGCGCCGGCTGCGAGGCCGGCCGAGGATGCGTCTATCGTGCTGTCGCTCGATCGCGTGACGGTCCGAGCGGCCGAACGCAACCGCCGCCCGCGCGCAGACGACATATCGCTGACCGTCCGGGCAGGCGAGATCGTGGGCCTGGCCGGGCTTGCCGGCTCAGGCAACAGCGACCTGCTCCTGGGCCTGTTCGGCGCCTATGGCCGATGCACCGCCGGTACCATCCAGGTCAACGGCGCGTCCTACCGGCCGACGGCCCCCCGGCGTGCGATCCGACGGGGCCTGGCGCTCGTGACCAACGACCGGCAGCGAACGGGCCTGGTTCTGAGCATGTCCGTCGCGGCAAACGCGACGCTGGCGGCGCTGCCGCGCGTTTCGCCCTGGGGATGGATGCGGCCATCGCGGGAGCTGCGCCTGGCCGGCGAGAACGCCCGATCCTTGCGATTGCGGGCCGCCTCGCTGCGGCAGAGCGTGGCCACGCTGTCCGGCGGCAACCAGCAGAAGGTCGTGCTCGCGAGATGGATCAACACGCAACCGCGCGTCATCCTGCTCGACGAACCGACGCGCGGGGTCGACATCGGCGCGAAGGAGGAAATCTACCAGCTCATGCGCGCGTGGCGGGCGGCGGGGCACGCGCTGATTCTGATCACCTCCGAGATGCCCGAACTGCTGATGCTGAGCGATCGGATTCTTGTCATGCACCGCGGGCGCGCCGCGGCGCTGCTGGAACGCAAAGAAGCGACGCAGGAGCGCATCCTCAGCGCCGCGATGGGAGGTTCCGAAGTTGGCGTCTGATGCGGGGGCGTCCTTGCCGTACCACGAACCGGAGTTCCCGGCGTCCGTCTGGCGCCGCATCGGGAGGCCCCCGGCGATGACGGCGGTTCTGGCGATGTTGTTCGTGCTCGCGCTGGGGACGATCTTCCACGCCGACGGCGCCTTCTACAAATGGTCCACGCACCGCGACGCCCTGCGGCAGGCCTCCGTCTTCGGCATCCTCGCCTGCGGCATGACGATCGTGATTATCACCGCCGGCATCGATCTGTCGGTGGGCAGCGTGCTGGGGCTGGTCGCGGTCGCGTTCTCGCTGTTCTGCATCCATTGGTCGTGGTCGGCCTGGGTTGCCGTCCCGGCCTGCCTCCTGATCGGGCTGGCGTGCGGGGCCTTGTCCGGAGGGCTGGTCGCGCGATTCGGCATTCAACCGTTCATCGTGACGTTGGCCATGATGGTCTTCGCGCGCGGTCTGGCGAAGACGGTCTCCGGCGGCATGAAGATTTCGACGGCGGTCCAGCAGGCCGACGGCACGTATCAATTCGTGGGCGTGCCGCAGACGTTCGAGGCGATCGACTCGCGGCTATGGGGCGGCAACGTCTCGGTCGTCAGCCTGGTCTTCCTGGCCTGCGTGCTCGTCTCGTGGATCGGCTTGGCGCGCCTCCGCTGGGGCCGTTACGTGTACGCCATCGGCGGAAACGAGGCGGCGGCCCGGCTGTCCGGCGTGCCCGTCGCGGCAGTCAAGATCGGTGCGTACGCGCTGTCGGGACTCTTCTCAGCGGTTGCGGGCATCTGTCAGGCGGCCCAGGAGCAACAGGGTGATCCCGAGGCTGGACTGACGTACGAGTTGCGCGCGATCGCCATCGTCGTGATTGGCGGCACGCGCCTCATGGGCGGGCGCGGCGGCATACTGCTGACGCTGCTGGGGACGCTCACCATCGGCTACCTCGAGAAGATCCTCAGCATCAACGCCGTGCCGGAGGCGAACCGGCTGATGTTGACCGGCGCAATCATCGTCGCGGCTGTGTTGATGCAACGCTGGAAATCGTGAGCCGCCGGGCCGTTCGCACGCTCTCTGCCGCCCGTACGGCATCCGCCATAACAGCGCCGGCGCGCCGCGAACAGAGCCGCGACCCGCCGCGGCGCGTCGCGGCTCCGTCAAGAGGCGCATCGAGTGGGCAAATCCGGCGTGAATGCGATTGCCCTGCTGTGCCGGCGGATCGGATCGAGGCTGCTTGCCCTGGCGGGAGAGTCGCACACAATGGGGACTCTGATGCACACTTCCCTCGGAGGCTCTTCGATGCGCAACGGTTTCCTCCTCATCACCGGGATGGCCATTCCGCTGCTCGTGACGAGTAGTAGCGGCTGCAAAGAACAATCGACCGTTCCGAAGCCCGCGACCCGGCAATACACAATCGGCATGAGTCAATGCAACCTCGGTGAGCCGTGGCGAGTCCAGATGAACGCCGACGTCCGCAAGGCGGCCCAAAGGCATCCTGAGATCACGATGGTCTTCAAGGACGCCCAAAACGACGCCCTCAAGCAACGAGCCCACGTCGAGGAGCTGGTCAGCGCCGGCGTCGACGTCATCATCGTCAGCCCCAAGGAGGCCCAACCGCTGACGGACCCGGTCGCCAAGGCGATGGATGCAGGCATCCCCGTGATCGTGCTCGACCGTCGCGTCCTCGGAGACAAGTACATGTGCTTCATCGGGGCCGACAACAAACGGATCGGCAAGGCCGCGGGCGCTTGGATCGTGAAGAAGCTTGGCGGAGCCGGCAAGGTTGTCGAGTTGAAGGGCCTGATGACCTCCACGCCAGGCCAGGATCGGCATACGGGTTTTCGCGAGGGCATCCAGGGCAGCAACG
>CAZERK010000153.1:5604-7784 GCA_964514515.1 uncultured Planctomycetaceae bacterium | reverse complement strand
GACCTCCCGGTCGGCCGTAGAATGCGCCGGTTGCCATGCTCCGCAACGGCCGAGCGGGAGCTCGGCCGCTACGATCTGCGTCGCAAGATCGCGCACGGTGATTTAGAACGTCGTGCCGAAGGAGAAGCTGAAGACCTGCTCGTCGTCCTCGTCCTCCGTGGCGATGGGGAAGGCGAAGTCGAACGACATCGGGATCGGGCCGAAGTACTTGATGTAGACCCGGACGCCGAAACCGGCGGACGCACGCCAGGAGTTGATCCCGAAGTCCTCCTCCACGGTGCCCATATCCAGGAACGTGACGCCGCGGATGACCTCGCCGACGAGCGGGAACGAATACTGTGCGTTCGTCAGCAACGTGAAGTCGCCGCCCACGCGGTCCTTGCGCCAACCGGCCCGGGGACTGATGCCGCGGTATTCGAACCCACGAATCGAACCGATGCCGCCGCCGTAGAACTTCTCGAAGACCGGGGCGTCGCCGACGATTTGCCCCATCGTGCCGCCGACCTGGAAGATGTGCTTCCGGTCGAAGACGTCCTGCTTGATCGTCCAGTACTGGTCGTAGTTGCCGATGGCCTTGCCGAAGCTGTAGTCCCCGCCCATCGCCCCGAACTGTTCATACGAGGCCTGGAAGCGATGACCGTCGCTGGGCAACCATCGGCTGTCGGTCGTGTCGTGGACGAGCGTGCCCTTGACGGACGTCAGCCAATGCGTCCCGGCGTCGTCCTTGATCTCGTCCGCTGTCAGCCAGTCGACCTCGCTGATCTTGACGTCCTCGACCTTGAACGCGGCCTCCGTCGCCCAGTTCTTCAGGATGCCCTCGCGCCAGCGCTTGTCGAAGCTCGTGTAGAAGCCGTAGCGCCGCTCGTCGTACTCGTCCCGGCCGCGCTCAAACAAGTAGGCTCCGAGGCCCAGCCCGATCTCCTTGTCGAATAGATACGGCTCGCGGAACTCGATTCGGCCGCGCGTCAACTCCGTGCCCGGCTCGATGCTCAGCCGCAGCGTCTGACCGGCGCCCTTGAACGACCGGCCCTTGAAGAACTCCTTGGTCGTGCGCGGCCAGTCGAACAGATCGAAGTTGCGCTGCTCCAACGAGATCGAGCCGACGACGCCGCTGTTGCTGGTCACGCCGATGCCGAACAGGATGTTCGTCGTGCTAGCTTCCGTCACGTCGACCAGGGCGTTGCGAACGCCCGGCATGTCGCCCTGCGGCGTGATCGTCGCCTCGCTGAACAGGCCGGTCTCGACCAGGCGTTGCTCGGCGCGCTTTGCCTCTTCCGTGTTGTAAAGTTCCTCGGGATAGAAGCGCAGCTCGCGACGGACGACCTTGTCCTTCGTCTGGCGGTTGCCGCGCACGTCGATGCGGCCGAACCGATACTGCCCGCCCTCGTTGACCTTCAACGTCAAGTTGACGTAACCCGCCTCCTCGTCGAAGACGTAGGGGCTGGAGACTTCCGCGTAGATGTAGCCGATGGAGCCGTACTCGGAGACGATCCGCTTGCGGTCGGACTCGATGATGTCCGCGTCGAGCGGCTTGCCAACGGCTGATCGCAGGAGCGCCGCGAGGACGTCGCTGCTGAAAACGGCGTTCCCCGCGAAGTCCACGGACTTGATGAAGTACTGCACGCCCTCATCGACCTGGAAGACCAGCGTCAGCGAGGACTCGTCCTTGGGGAACTCCGTCCGGAAGCCCACGCGAACGTCCAGGTACCCCCGGTCCGCATAGAACTTCTTGACGGCGGCGACGTCACGGGCGACGGCCTCGTCGTCGAAAGCGCCCGTGCGGAAGATCCAGATGTACGTCTTGGTCTCGATCTTGGACCGCAAGGTGTGATCGGAATAGGCGAAGTTGCCCTCGAAGATGATCTTGCGGACCTTGATCCGCGGCCCTTCGGAGATGCGGAAGAGCACGCGCTGTTCGTCGCGCAGGAGATCCGGGTCGATTTCGACCGTCGCGTGATAGTAGCCCGCCTCGCGGTACTTGCGCTCGATGTCCTGACGCGCCTGACTGATGAGGAACTCGCTGATCGGCGAGCCGGCGGAGACGTCGATCTCCTTGAACAGGTCGCGATCCTTGAACTTCTTGTTGCCGACAAACGACACGTCGACGACGAACGGGTTCTCCTCGACGACGAAGACGAGCACGAGCTGCCCGTTCTCCTCGCGCGGCTCCGCGTACGGCG
>CAZERK010000153.1:0-5594 GCA_964514515.1 uncultured Planctomycetaceae bacterium | reverse complement strand
TTGGACTAAATCGTTGATTCCGATGAGGTGCGCGACGAAATCCGCGCCGCCATCGGGCTAAAAGGCTGCCGGGGATGCAGCACGATGTGCTATTTCTGGGACAATGATTTTCGGCAGAAGACAATGCATCCCAAAGGAAAGCTCCGCGTACGGCGCGCCGCGGAACTTGCCGGTCGCCGATAACCGGGCGCACGCAGCGGCGATTTCGTCCCGATTCCACGTCGCACCGGGACTGATCTTCGCGGTCGTCAAGGCAAACGAGCGATCGACCGCCCGCAGCCCTTCGAACTCAACTCGATCGATGACACGACCTTCGGCTTGGGCAGGCAGGAGCGGCTGGACCTGCAAGGACTGCGAGTACCGCAAGCCCATCATGCACGCCAGCGCAAAGACGCCTCCGGCCATGCAGACGAGAAACTTGTGCCCGTGGAGGTGTTGCAACATCCCTGTCTGTACTGGCAGGCCGTCTTGCCGGTACGACCAGCCTGCACGGCCTTGCCGATGCGTCTAGTCGGGAACCGTCCCAAGCTGCCGAGTCCCGCGCCAACCGGCAGCGATCCTCCCCGCAGGGCTCTCGCCGCCCTGGCAGGTACGCGCGGCGGACTATACCCGCTCGCCAGGTCCGCTGAAAGGGCTTTTTGTCAGTTTTCCAGGCCTGCAATCCGGCCCGCTCCGCCACACCTCCCGGCCCCGCCGCATGCGCCGCCGACCCAGCGCCCCCTCCTCTTGCACGGAGAGGACAACCGCGTAGCCTCGCTGCTGTGTCCGAGCCGCCTTCTATGAAGGCGGTGCCCCCCCTGGAGCGAAAAAAGGGTCACTACTCATTCTCTGTTGCCTCCGGGCAGGGTGGCCGCAGCCGCCCACTGCCACGGCTCAATACGTGATAGACCACGCCGGCCTCTGTGCGTCGTTCGCTACAGGGCGTGAGGAGCAGGACAGTCCAAGACCTTCCAACCCATGGGCTACCTCAGCCCAGTCGGGTTAGACGCCCAAGGCGGTTTCTCCTAACCACGTGTCCACGGAACGTGGGGAAGCTCACTTCGATGGGAAAGCCGGAAAGCGAGCCGATGACGCTATCGATGCCGCAGTCTGGGCACAGAGCGCGATGCCCGACGCCTTCTGCGTCTTCGTCAATCCACTCGGCGATTTCACGGGGGGTTGAATATGCTGCAACAATAGAAGCAACCACGGACGTCGCTGCCTTCGATTTCCAGGCGATGACGTGTACAGTGTTCATGTGCTGCCCGGATTGCCTCCGGAAGGCGAGAGACAGCTCGTTCATGATCTTTTCTCCAACCCATGGGCCACCAAACCCTGGCAAGGGCGCTCGCCCGTTCGGATGACGACCGCATGCCCGGCAGGGGCGCCGGATCCTCCGAGAGGCTCGCCGGTGCGAGACCCCCATCTCGCTCCAGGAACCAAAACTCATCCTGACACCTTTTTCTGTTCTCGGGCCGTGGACGACGACCGCCCTTCCGGTAGCATGGGCGCATTCAAGGATCGCTCAAGTGTCTTGGGCGGTTGCCATGCTCCGAAGACGCGCCGCCGAGGGCAATTCAAAATGCCGGCATTGCCTGAGCCGCAAGCATTGTACCTGGAGATCACGGACCGCTGCAACATGGCCTGTCCCATGTGCATGACCCGGGAGCACCGGAAGGAACGGCGTACCTCGCTCGACCGAGAGACCCTTCGCGACAGGCTCCTTAAGCCCTGCCGAGCGCTCGGTCTCAGCGCTCTGGCGATCCGCGGCGGTGAGCCAACCTTGGCGCCGCATCTTCTTGACACGTTGAACGACGCCGTCAACCTCGACTACAACGTCTTTCTGGCAACGAATCTGCTGTCGGTCGACGCCCGACTCCTTCGCGACGTTCTACGGTTGTTGAACGATCCGCGACACGCCCTGCTCGTCTCCTTCGACTCCGCCGAGGAAGACGAAATGAATGCCATCCGCGGCAGGAACGTCTTCAAACAGGTCGTGGCGAACTGCAGAGAAATGCTGAGCATGCATGCCGCGTCGGGCAACCGATGTCTCACGTATGCCTGCATCGTCTTGCAGCCCGCCAACGTGCGATCGATCACGTCTTCGACCCGCTTTGTTCTGGACGACCTTGGTTTCTCACGCGTCGTCATTCAGCCGCGCCACGACTACAGCGGAGTGACCCTGGACACCTACCGCCGCCAGCCCTTTCACCCGTACCCTGAGACCGTCCGCCGCGATCTGGAGAGCGCCGCGAAGGAGCTGTTTGAGATGGCTTCGCTCGACGCACGCATTCTGATGACCAACGGACCTCTGGCCAATTGGCTTCAGTTCTACGAAGATCCCCTGCGTCTGCAAGGGCCCTGCAAGGCGACGGCCCACGTCTATGTCGATGCCTACGGCAACTACCGCGGCTGCCTCTACGGCGACGTCCTCGCGAATCTCGCAGAGATGGATGTCCCGATCTACCTCGCCTCGCCCCAATTCGACCAATTCAAGCGTCTTACACGGGTCTGCAAGATTTGCATTCACGGATGCTCCTGAGGCCCCCTGCCGGCTTGTCATCGCCATCCACGATTCCCCTTTCATAAATCGTGACGCCGCCGCCGGCAAACACCTTGACGAAGCCGTTGCCTTGGATCGCGCCGGCATCGAATACACGCTCATCCAATCCAAACGCATCTTTCTTGCGGGTCAGGAGGACGTCCAATTGTCGCCCTTCGAGCGCATCGTCCAGGCTGACCGGCATCACCTCGTAGCGCCGCACGAGCTCTTCCCGCCTGCCGGCGTCGGGACCCGCCGCCATCCTTCCGAAACGCCATCCGTAAAGCATGAAGCGCAGTTCGTCGGGATACGCCTCGTAGAGCGGCGTCTTCAGGCCCAGCGATTTCGCCGCCACCAGCGTACGCGCGTCAATCTCCGCGTTTGCAGCCGTCGTGCAAAAGAAGAACGGCAAGAAGACCCGCACGCGGCTGAATGCGAGCAGATCGTAGTTGATGCTCGGACTGACCGTCAGCACGACCGTGTCCTCGCCGTAATGCTCATTAATATAGTCGACGGCGATCTTGGATTCCGGCTCCCGGTAGTGCGTTGTCCACAGGTGATAATCATCTACACGGTACACATTCAAGGAGTTATGCAGCGCATGGCAGACATGCGCGCACAGAATGGACAGGATGAAGACGCTGGCGAGTATTCGCCCTCCCCATCGAGCGCCTTTCCAGCGATGAAGACGATCCGCCAGCAACGTCGCCCAGGTGGCAATGATCCACAAGATGAGGAGCATCTCGGGGATCGGAATGCTGTAGTTGGCGTACTTCGACAGGAGGATGCCGCTGTTCGCAAGGGTCGGAATGCTGATCGTCAGCAGAAGAGCAGGTGGAAATGCCCACATGAGCGCGTCGCAGTGGCTGTGCCCTCGCTGACAGGCGTCGCGGCGCAGCCAGCGGTCGCATACGGCCGTCACGCACGTCAGCCCCCACAGCGTAAGCCAATGAACCCAGAGGGGCATCGGGAAGCGCGGCGCCGGCGGGTCGTAAAGGCCCAGACGAGAGAGGTAGTCGACGTACCAGGGCGCCCGCGTCAAGAGGTAGTAATTGAGGAGGAAGGGCAGCGCCGTGAGGAAGGCGGCTGTGATCGGGGGCACGCACCGCTTTGCAGGAAGCCTGGCGAAAACGACCGACAAGGCCAGCACCCCGCCGAAGACGAAGAGGAGCAGGACGCCCGTGTGTGGAGAGATGTAGAGGTTCAGCCCGCACAGCACGCCCGCCCAACCCCAGAACCGGCTGTTCCAAAAGCGGCGCGAGGCGTAGGCGCAGGCCAACAGAGCGCCGAGAAGGAAGACGTTGGTCAGCATCGGGGCGTACAGGCGCGTGGCCGACGGGTAGGCCCTGGGGTCGATGCCGCCAGCCGTGCTCAAGAAGGGAAACGTGTCGACCAACAACTGCCACCAGGAGGATGGCTGGCTGAGGCGAAGATGTGCGACCGCCGCGTGGAGGTTATCGAGTCTCGGAAGATAGTCCTCCGCGCTGAACATGTACTTCGTGGCCGCCAGGATCGCGAAGGCGACAGCCCAGCGGCTTCGCTTGAGCACAAGAAGACCCAGCGCGTAGGCAAGCAGAAAAGAGAGGACCGGCAGGACGAAGTCAAGGAGGATGAAGGCGTGCTTGGTGCTGCGCGTCACGACGACGGCGAGGCCGACGATGGCGTTGGAGAGCGGGGGAAAAAGGAAGGGACGGAGGGCGTGCGATCGTTCGAGAACGCAGCATTCAGTCGGGATCAGATGACCGCTGGCGACCTCCTTGGCGGGCGGCGCATAGCTTCGCCGCTCGCTGACGTCCATCCCTGCGGTTGGAAGGCCGTGGTCCCTTCCGCCATAGTAATACACGACGTTATGAAGACCGCTGCAAACCACGACCGTGGCCAGGCCGAGAACGAGAGAAACCCGCGGCTGAGCCAGGAGCCGTTCCCACGCGACACGTGAACGTGTCCGTGCGCGTCTGGCGATGCTTGCATGAGCCGTCAAATGTCTGCCCGATACCTGCGCACCCGCGTCGGTGCTCCCTCTCGCTGAGGAAGAGCGGACCCTCAACGGGATGCTCCCACGAGGCGGGGGAACATGCAAGCCCTCCAAGGGTCGCCGACTCCGCCGGCAAAAGAGACTGCCCGCAGGACGCCGACCGCCGCTGTCGCTGCATCACTGTCGCTCCGAAGGGTCGCCTGAGAGGACATCTTCTGAACGGTCGGACCCTCATGCGATTGGCATGCGAGACCCCGCCTCTTTGAGAGCCCTCGGCCTTGGCCGAGGGCTGGCAACGCTTGGCGTGTCACATCATCCTGCGCCACAGGAGCTGCCCGCCTGCCAAAGCTGGCGGCTCTCAATGCACTGCGTGCAGTCCTCGTCATTTCAAATGAAGACGGTGAGGGCCGCATGGGCACCGGTTCTTCTCAACGGTTCGGATCGGCGTTGCCCTCCGTATGTGCAACCGATATGATGCCCGGAGATCCAGCAAGACGAAACAAGACTCGAAGCTGCCGCAGAACCCTCATCCCGTCCGCCAGAGGCAGGGCAACGGGCAGGATATGGGAGATTCCATCAGGCTCCCGCGCCTCCTCCGTCGAGAGAACGGAGTCTCGGGACAGCTTCTACACAGGAGGATTTGATGGCGGCGTTGACATGCCCGCATTGCAGCGCGGACAACGAGATGGACTCGGCTTTCTGCGCATCCTGTGGGAAGGCCCTGCCGTCGGCGCAGCCGACAAGCCCACGAATCATCGGAGTTGTCGAGCGCCCCAGCACGGCTCCAGGGCTCGCTCTGCGCTCCGATGAACTGCAGCGGCAACTCAAGAAGGCCGCAGGCGCCCTGTTGGCCGTCGCAATCCTGCAATGCGTGTTCGGTACGGTGCTCGTCCTTGCGTCGTCAAGTCTGGATGACACCGCCGACGTGCCCCTGGCCGCCACGTATGCATCCGTGCTCGTCCTGGGAGCCGTCTTCTTCGCCTTGTACATCTGGGCCCGGCGGAATCCTCTGCCGGCGGCCATCTGCGGCTTGGTCGTGTTCGTCACGCTCCACCTGATCGATGCGTTGGTGGACCCAACCACCATCGTGCGCGGCAT
>CAZERK010000152.1:0-7818 GCA_964514515.1 uncultured Planctomycetaceae bacterium | reverse complement strand
CTTCGGGGAACACGGAGAGAGCGGAAGCGGGTATTCGCTCTACGAGTCCACGCTGCGCGTTCCGCTGATTGTCTCCATGCCGACGCGCCCCCCGCAGGGCTTCCGCAGCAAAGCGCTGCAATCGACCGTCGACCTGATGCCGACGCTGTTGGATCTGCTGGGGATCGAGAAGTCGGACGAGCGCACCGGCAAGAGCTTCGCCGCGGGCTTTGCCCAGGGCGAGGTTGCATCCGCCGGCGCGTGCTACAGCGAGACGGAGCTGCCCTACGTGCTCTTTCGATGGCGCCCGCTCAAGGCCCTGCGAACCGAGCGGTGGACGTACATCGCCGGCCCGGAGCCGTTGCTCTACGATCGCCAGGCGGACGCGAACGAAGAAAACAACCAGGCCGCCGCCCAGCCGGCCGTCGTCGAGCAGTTGCAGCAGCAGCTTGAGAACCTCCTGACGAGCATGGCCATGCATCGAGCCGCGCGCGTCGAACGACGCGCGGAAGAGGTCGCGCATTTGGCGGCGCTGGGCTATCTGGCCACGGGCTTCTGGAGCGAGGAAGAGCCTCCTCGCGTCGATGCGCCTTCGCTGGACTCCGCGAGCAGGGCCGCGGTGCTGGAGCGCGTTCGGCAGGCCCGGGCGTTTACCGGCACGCCCAACACGCAAGGACAGATGGCGATGCTCATGGAGGCGTGGTCCATGAGTCCCGAGTCGCCCGCGATCCGCTCCATGGCGGGCGTCGCGATGCTCAAGGCCGGCCGTGCAGAGGAAGGTTTGAAGGAGCTTCTCGCCTATCTCGCGCTGGCGCCGGACGACGCCGATGCGTACTGCAACATGGCGATGATCTACAGCACGCAGAAGAATCTCGGTCAGGTTGTCCGGTTTCTGACGCAGGCCATTCGAATCAAGCCCGACCACGCCGTGGCGCACAACGTTTTGGGGCAGCTTCTCCAGGGTTTGGGGGACGCGGCCGGGGCTGCCCGTCATGCGTCGCCTGGCGAGCTGACCATCCCCATCGAGGCGCTGGCGCACTATGACATGGGGGTCGCCCTTTCCCGAGAGGGAAAGTCGGACGAAGCGGTGGCGGAATTGAACAAGGCCCTGGAACTCGCCGGTGATGACCCGCTGACGCACTTCGCGTACGCCATGATCCTCGAACGAAAAGGGGATTTGCCCAGCGCCGAAGCGCAATATGCCGAAGCGATCCGTCTGGGCGTAAAAGAGCCCAAGGCCCTGTTGGCGCTCGGCAGCATCCAGGGGGCTCAAGGCAAGCTCGCCGAAGCCGTGGAGTCGGTGTCGATGTACCTCGACATCGTACCTGAAGATGCGATCGCCAGAATGAACCTGGGGTATGCGCTGCAGGAGCTGGGCCGGGAGGCCGAGGCCGCCGAGCAGTTCAACGAAGTCCTGCGGCTTCAACCGAACAGCATCACGGCCCTCCGCGCGTTGGGCGACATGTATCTGAACCAGAACGACTTCGCGCGGGCCACCCATTACTATCGCAAATGGGTCGAGGCTGATCCTGCGGACGTAAGCGCCCGCAAAGCTCTGGCTTTCAGTCTTGATCGAAAGGGCGACAGCGCCGAGGCCGCCGACCTGCTCCGGAAGATCGTCGATGACAACCCGGATGAGGCCCAGGCGTGGTACATGCTTGGGACGATTCTCCAAGCACGTTGGGAGACGGAGGAAGCCATCCGGGCCTACCGTGAAGCGCTCCGCTTCGGCCACGGATACACCCAGCCGGCCGGGAGCCTGGCTTGGATTCTCGCCACGCATCCGCAGGACGAATTGCGCAACGGCGCCGAGGCGGTCGAGCTCGCCAAGATGGCGTGCGAGTCGAACGAATACAAGGATTTGCAGTCGATGGACGCGCTGGCGGCCGCCTATGCGGAAGTCGGGCTCTACACGGAGGCCGTGGAAACGGCGCGCAAGGCGCTTGAGTTGGCTCGCGCCATTGGCATTGAGCCATTGGTTGACGATCTGGAAGCTCGCCTTGGGCTCTATGAAGCGGGCAAGCCCTATCGAGAAGGCCCTCCGGTCTCCTCGCCGGCGTCGCAGCCGTCCTCGTAGCAAGCCCGTGGCTGCAAGGGGACTGGTTCCGAGTCGAGCGGGGCTGGCGCGGCCATGCTCGCGCGAGGAGCCGAGTGCGGGGGGATTGCCACGAAGGGCGTCGCGCGACGTGCCCGCTCCTCTTTTTGCCACGGGCTGTTGCGCCTCGGAGTGGGTCCGTCTTTGCCACGACCGACCAGGCGATCTTCGGGGGCCTCGCCGTCGAGCGGCCGCGCCGGGGACGCGTCGGCGCATCCGTGAAGTAACCGTTGGGCGGGCGACGCTGACGACCTGCGTTTGAGGTCTTCGGGCTGGGGACGAGGGCCGTCGGACCAAAACGCCAGGCGGGCGGTCGCTTTCTTGGAGCAACCGCCCGCCCGTCCGTTCAGGGTATCGGAAGAGAGGAGGTACGCATCCTCTATACGCCGCCGCTTCTGCGTAGGTTCAAAGAAATGTGACGAACCGCTACGTTACCCGTGACTGCCGGGTCCGAGAGAGCCGTATATACGGAGGTCCGCTAGGCGGGGTTCGCCAGACGACGGGAAGGCCGGGTTTTTCCGACGTCGGGAAGGCATCCATGACGCGCAGTTGGTTGGAAGAGCTCAATCCCGCCCAGCGAGAGGCGGTCACGCACGGGGACGGCCCCTTGCTGGTCGTCGCGGGCGCCGGCACGGGCAAGACGCGGACGCTCGCCTGTCGCGTCGCCTACCTGATCGAGCAGGGCGTGCGGCCGGAGCGAATCCTGCTGCTGACGTTCACGCGCCGGGCGGCGGCGGAGATGCTCCAACGGGCGGAGCAGATCGGCCGTCTGCGATGCTCGGGCCGCGTCTGGGGCGGCACGTTTCACGCCGTCGGCAACCGCCTCCTCCGCATCTACGGACCGTCGGTCGGATTGTCGCCGGACTTCACCGTCATGGACGAGGCCGACGCGGCGGACTTGATGAACCTGCTCCGCGGCGAACTCGGCCTGACCAAGACCGAGAAACGCTTCCCGCAGAAGCACACGTTGGTCGGCATCCACTCTCGGATGGTCAACGCGGAAGAAGACCTGGGGCGCGTTCTGGCCGCGCATTACCCGTGGTGCCGGGCGGACCACACGGCGTTGCAGGACGTCTTCGACGCCTACGACCGGCGCAAGCGGGAGCAAAACGTCTTCGACTATGACGATCTCCTGCTGATGTGGCGGGCGCTCTGTTCGGCGCCAGGCGTGGGCGGGGCCGTCGCCGACCGTTTCGAGCACGTCCTCGTGGACGAGTATCAGGACACGAACGTCGTCCAGGCGCAAATCCTCCGCGGCATGAGGAAGCGCTTCGAGAACATCATGGTTGTCGGCGACGACGCCCAATCGATCTACTCGTTCCGGGCCGCGACGGTTCGCAACATCCTCGACTTCCCCGAGCAGTTCTCGCCCGCCCGAATCGTGACGCTCGAGGAGAACTACCGCTCGACGCAGCCGATCCTCGACGCCTCCAACGCCGTCATGGCCGTGGCGAAGGAGCGGTACACGAAGAACCTGTACACGCAGCGGGCGGGCGGAGGGCGGCCCGTCCTGACGGTCTGCCCGGACGAGGTGGCGCAGAGCGACTGCGTGTGCGCCCGCATCCTGGCCGAGCTTGAAAGGGGCGTGCTGCTGCGGCGTCAGGCCGTGCTGTTCAGGGCAGGCCATCACAGCAGCCATCTGGAGGTGGAGCTGACCCGGCGGAGAATTCCCTTCCGCAAGTACGGCGGGTTGAAGTTCATCGAAACGGCCCATATCAAGGACGTTCTGGCGTTTCTTCGGATTCTCGAGAACCCCTACGACCAGATCAGTTGGTTCCGCGTGCTGCAGATGCTGGAGGGCGTCGGTCCTCAGAACGCACGGAAGATCATGGCGGCCTTGGGCGTGTACCGCGCCGAGCGTTTGAAGACGGAGGAAGGAAGCGACCGTCACGAGCAACCGCCCGCGGAGACGGATGGCGGCGATGAGCGAACCCTACCGCCTCCCGATGCACCGAGATCGGAAGACGAGGACCCAGATCAGGAGGCTGACGCTCCCGTGTCGGCGGAGTCGCCGTTGGGACGGCTCTTCGCGAACGCGCCCCGCGTCTCGGCGGCGGCCCGGGCGTCGTTCGAGGGGTTGCGGCGAACGCTGGCGTATTGCTGCGGCGTTCGCCTGTCTGAGCTTGGGGCCGTCCAGGTCGGCAAGGAGGCCGCGGTCGCTGCGAGGCCGGACGCCAAGCCCTCCGTGAAACGAGGCCGTCGACTTCTGCAAGCGGGGCAAGGCCATCCGCTTCCGTCTGAGAAGCAAGACGATCGACTTCCGGCTCGGGACCATCGCATCGCGTCAAACAGAGCCGTCTCGATGCATCGGGACAAGGAGCGGTCGCTTAGCCGGGTGCGCAAACCGCTCCCTCACGGCATGCCCTTGGAGCGTAGCGAAGAGGGTCGCGGCTCCGTTCAGATGCATCCGGCGGCTCGGGGTAACGATCTTCCAACGCCGCCCACGCTCGGCGTGCAGCTCGAGCGCATCCGCGCGTTCTACGAACCGATCTTCCAGCAACTGTACGACAACGCCTCCATCCGCATCCGCGATATCGAGCAACTGGGGAGCATCGCCGCGAGCTATCGTTCTCGCAGGCGGTTCGTCACGGACCTGACGCTCGATCCGCCCGTCTCCGCGGCCGACTGGGCCGGCCCGCCGCATCTCGACGACGACTACCTCGTGCTGAGCACGATTCATTCCGCCAAGGGTTTGGAATGGGACGCCGTGCATATCCTCCACGCGGCGGACGGCATGATCCCGTCGGACATGGCGACCGGCGACGAGGCGGGCGTCGACGAGGAGCGACGCCTGCTGTACGTGGCCATGACGCGGGCCAAGAACACGCTGCACGTGTATCACCCTTTGCGCTACTACTACACGCGCACGATCCAATGCGACGCGCACGGCTACTCCAAGCTGACGCGGTTCGTGACGCCGACCGTACGGGCGTATTTCGAACAGGATTCATCGTTCGACGCGCTCGGGGATCGAGACGACGCGGACGGCGAAGGCGCCTGGGACATCCATCGGGAAGTCTCGCGGAAGACCGGCCGATTGTGGCGGCGGTAGGCGCGGCTGCGGCGTCAGGGCGTTTTCGCTGTGTCCCATCGGCAATCGCTGCGACGATGCACGCGGTTGCTGGAGGATCGGCAAGCTCCGGCGTGCGTTGAAGCCGCGTTGACTGCCGCGGCCGCCGGTCCTAGCATAGCCGCCTCGCGGCTGATCCTCTTCGCCGCGATGTCCATCGCCGACACCACGAAACCCAGCACGTGAGGGAGTCCATGTCGCTCTTGTCGGGCACGGTGAGTTTCTCTCGTTTCGCGGTCCTGGGCGGATCGCCCAAACGCCTCGACGACAATCTTCTGGAGAAGCTCCGCGGTCATCGGATCGGCAGCCGCGTCCTGCTCCTGTCCGACTACGAGGAGGTCGGCTGGATGGGCGGCCGCCACCTGCTGGACGTGGACTTCGATCTCGAGAAGAACATCCTTCTGGAATGCATGCATTTCGGCATGCGCATCGACGCCAGCCGCATCCCGCCGGTGCTCTTGCGGGCCTACGTGCAGCAGGAGTTGGACGCCCTTTCGGACGGCAACGGCAAACGCAACCATCCGCGCGTCAAGCGGCAGGCGGCCGACGCGGCTCGTCGCCGCGCCGACCGTGAGATACGCGAGGGCAGCTATCGCCGGCTGCGGCAGTTCCCCGTGATGCTCGATTCGCGGGAGAACGTGCTCTACGTCGCCGCGACGCAGTCATCGGTCATGGAACGGTTGCACCCGCTCTTCAAGGCGACGTTCAACAAGCGGCTGGAGCACGTGACGGCCGGCTATCTCGGCCACCGCTGGGCCGAGCAGAAGGGCGCGGACCGTCAACTGGAGAATCTCGCGCCCGCTCGGTTCGTCGAGCGGCCCGGCGACTCGGGTCCGGCCGAGGTCTGTTGGACCCGGCACGACGCCACGGCGTGCGACTTTCTGGGCAACGAGTTTCTGCTCTGGCTGTGGCACACGTTGGCGATGGAGACGGACACGATCAAGCTGGTCGACGGCACCGAGGCGGCGGTGATGTTCGCCAAGCAGCTCGTGCTGGAATGCCCGCGGGCCGAGACCGGTCGACAGGTCGTCACGTGCGACGGGCCGACGCAACTGCCCGAAAGCCGTCGAGCCATCCAGACCGGCAAGCTGCCGCGCAAGGCGGGGCTGATCGTGACGCGACAGGGCCAGCAATACGAGTTCACGCTCCAGGCGGAGACGTTCGACGTGACCGGCGCCAAGCTGCCCAAGATCGAGACGAACGGCAACGGCAATGGCCGGGCGCGGCTCGAAGAGCGCGTCGAGCAAATCCGGCACCTGGCGCAGACGGTGGACGTGTTGTACTACACGTTCCTGGACCGTCGCCTCTCGTCGCATTGGCAGGCCAAGCTCAAACAGATCGTCTGTTGGCTCCAGAGCGTGTAGCGTCGGCCTCCCGTGGCCGACGCATGGGGCAACAGAGCGGCGTTGACGAACCTACGCCGGCCATGCCGGCGCGCCGGGAACGTTACATACAATCGTAAACCGGTATAGGAGGTAAGCATGAATCAGAAGAAGGTCCTGACCCTGGTCCCCGGCGTTTTGATCCTCGGCTTCGCCGCCTTGGCCCTGGCGTCGCCGGACGCCAAGCAGAAAGCCGAAGACTGGAAGGCGCTCGCGAAGATTTCGCACAAGTTCTCATGGGACTTCAGTTCCGAGGGGAAGTTCACCCAGGAGGGCGAGAAATACGTCGTCGCCTGGAACGAATGGAAGAAGGAGTTCGTCCCGTTCTTCGAGGAATTCAAGAAGAAGTACGGCAAGACGCTGGCGGAGGGTGAGAAGAGCTTCGCGGGCATCGAGCGGCCGATGGGCTGCAACCAGGGCCTGGACGTCGCCTTCGGCAACGCCGAGCGCGTCGACGTCGCCGCCCACGAGAAGCAGATGGCGCAATGGGCGGAGAAGTTCGCCCGCGAGCAGTACGACTATTGGCAGAACCAGGTGGACACGAAGTCGACCAACGTCGAGGTGATGATGCGCCGCGCCGATCGGTCGCTGCGGTTCATGACGCTCGCCAAGCAGTTGGATCCCAAGGGCGACTACGCCGACAAGATCAAGGCCTGCCAGGAGGCCGTGGACAAGACGCTGCCCGAATTCAAGAAGCTGCTCAAGGAAAAGAAATGGCCGGGCCACGATACGGCGTACTCCGGAGCCGGCAAGCCCGACGAGTTGGCCAAGGCGGCCCTGGAGTTCCTGAAGAAGAACCCGAACTGGACTGCTCCGGAGTTTGACGACAAGCACACGCCGGTGGTTGCCGCCATCGCCGGCAGCACGTGGGAGGTCTACAAGGCGGCCCCGCTGACGGGCGAACCGCTTCAGTACAGCCTCAAGATGCTGGTCGCCTTTGAAGGCGAGAAGGACCCCGAGTTGATCTACTGCTACTACATGGAGTTCTACACGGCCGAGGGCAAGGGCGTGAAGCCCGAGCTGCCGTTCAAGTTCTGCAACGCGCGCCAGTACGAGAGCTACCGCATGTTGCGGGAGAACCTGCCGAAGTAAGGCTCTCAGGACTGTATTCCGTGAACTCAGTGCTGCACCGACACCGCGCGTCTTTGGCGTGCAGCGTCGGCCCCCTGTGGCCGACGCTTGGGACAAACAAGCGCCGACGGTGAACCTGCGTCGCCCGCAGGGGGGCGACGCTACTCGGAAGCGCAAAGCGATCCAGATGTGTCCAACAGGGCCGCTTCTGCTGCTGCGCG
>CAZERK010000151.1:0-7843 GCA_964514515.1 uncultured Planctomycetaceae bacterium | reverse complement strand
GGATGCGCGAACAAGACATCCTGCACGGCTGTTACAACCATCCATTGCCACCGGCTGTTCAGGTAGGGCGCGCCCATGTCCTCGTACAGCGCGTCGATCAGTTCCGCCGCGTCGTCAATGGCCAGCGAGGAACCCTCCTTCATCGCATTCGACTGCGCGAATAGCGTGCCCAATCTCGCCAGGAAAGCCTCGAAGCGGACCCGTTCTTCGGGGGTCAAATCATCCAACGGGTCGGCTGGCTCGACCCCCGCTTGCTCGGCTGCTTCGGCTTCCGCGATTTCCGCTTCCGCCTCTTCGTCAGTCGTCTCCGTCCCAGCCACGTCTTCGCGCGTGATCGGCGGCGCCACCGGCGGCAGCTTCCGCACCGGCTGGGCGTCGGCCGGACAAGCCATGACCATGACCGCGCACACGCATACGGCTTTCCGAATCATCGTGATGTCTCCCTGGAAAGGTCCCGCGCAATGGCGTCGGCGCTTCGATGCGCCGCTGGCCACGCGCGCGGAAAGACCGATGCGCTTCTAAATTGACTCGATCTCACCCGACTCAGGCTGGATTTGCGGCGGCTCCCCCTCCAGGTCAGCCTCCTGCTTCGGCCAAACCATGTCGCACCGGCTCAGGCACGCCGTGAGCCATCTGATCATCTTGGGCGTGTCATGGTGATAGGCCCTGTTGCAACACTGGCGGCACTGCGTCAAGTCGTTGCAGTGCCCAGCGCAATCGCCGACGAAGCCTCCGCCGCGCGGATGATTGCAGTCGACCACCACCGGCACCGGATTATCCGGCTCATCCGCCGGCGCCGTCGACGCCACGAGGGCGGCCGCCGACAGGCAAACCGCCACGACCAGGAATAGATCCCATTCGCTCTTCATGGTAGGACTCCTTCACAACATGGAATGCGGTTTGTCTCTCGCGGCACGACTTGGGCGCGAGGCGCCCGGTCACGAAAGACTGCGTGCTTTGCAATACAGCTACGCAGCATATCGACAAATTCCTGATAGGTCAAGAGTCTCTTGGGCGGAAATCGCATCACAAGCGGGATCGGCACGCAATCGCTCAAACGTGCCAACTTTGTTTGATGTCAGGGCTGTTGCACCCCATGACAGAGCGACGGCAGCCCCCCCACCAAGCCGAACTGCAATTTGTGAAATCGATGATTGCGATAACAGGGCGCGGTCGGTGCCGCGCTCCCGGCGCGCCGTGGGGCGTCGGCCGCAGGTGGCAGACGCTGCATCTGCCTCCGCGCCGATGCCAAACGTGTGCAGGACCAACAGGCTGTGCACGGCCTCACGTGCGAAGCGAATCGAGCTGTCGACGAAGCTCGGCCACGGCGGGGCGGACTGTCTCCGGGGAGAAGTCGAACCGAACGCCCGCGGCGGCGAAGAGGTCCGGCAGCGGGCGCGTGCCGCCCAGGGCCAGGGCGCCGCGATAGTCCTTCACCGCCTGGCGGTCATCGGCCCGCGAGTTGCTCCAGATCCCCAGCGCGCCCAACTGGGCGATGCCGTACTCGACGTAGTAGAGCGGAACCGTGAACGGGTGCAGCTTCTGGTGCCACGAGTATGACAGCATGTCCTCGTGGCCGGCGTAGTCGACCCAACCGCCGAATCGCCGGTTCAGGTCCAACCATGCGGTGGCCCGTTCCTGCCGGTTGTGCCCCGGATGCGTGTACACCCAATGCTGAAGCATGTCGATCGTCGTCATGTAGGGGAAGAACCGCACGATGCCCTGCAGGTGCTCCTCGGCCGCACGGCGGCCGTCGGCGTCGTCGTAGAACTCGCGGAGGTGCGCCCCGCCCAGAAGCTCCATGCCCATCGAGGCCACCTCGGCGAACTCGATCGGCGACGAGCGCAAGTCCACGAGCGGCTCGTGCCTCGCCGCGAAGGCGTGGAAGGCGTGGCCTCCTTCGTGCAGCAGCGTCTGAACGTCACGGTGCGTGCCGACGGCGTTCATGAAGATGAACGGCAGGCGCCGCCCCTCGAAGACGCTCATGTAACCGCCCGGCGCCTTGCCCTTGCGGCTGGCCAGGTCGAGCAGGCCGCCCGTGCGCATCTTCTCGAACTGCTCCGCGAAGATCGGGTCCACCTTCGCGAAGATGCGCTTGCAGCCGTCGATCAGCTCCTCGGCCTTTTTGAAGGGCGCCAGCGGCGGCCGGCGCTTGGGGTCCACGGCCATGTCCCAGGGCCGTAGCGACGCGGCGCCCAGATGCCGACGGCGATCATCCGCCAGCCGCCTCGCCTCGGGCACGACGACCTCTTCAATCGTCCGGGCAAAGGCCTGGCAGTCCTTCGGCGTATAGTCGAACCGCTCCAAGTCCCGGAAGGCGTATTCGAGGTAGTCGCGGCAGCCCGCCCCCGCGGCCAGACGATGCCGTAGGGCCACCATCTTGTCATAGAGGGCCTCGACCTCCTCCCGGCGAGCCCGCCACGGCTCGGCTATCTTCTCCCAGGCCTCCTGGCGAACCGCGCGGTCCGGCCGTTCGAGGTATCGAGCCATCTCCTGCAGGGTCTGCTCGCGGCCGTCATGGTGCACCGTCATCGAGCCGATCACCTTCTGGTACTGCTGGCGGAGACGATCGTCTTCGGTTTGCAGCGGCACGTTCTCCTCGCGGAACAAGGCCGCGCGGTTCTCCACCTTCCGCATCAAGACGCCGCGGCGTTCTGCCGACAGGGCGGACCGATACGGACAATCCAGGAGCTTGCGGTCCAAGCGGTGCGACCGGAGCCGAACGTGCGGCAAGACGTCTTCAACGAACGCCAGGTAACGGCGCTCCCGCTCGGCGTCATCCGTCTGGCACGTCATCTCGACCTCGCGGACGGTCCGCTCCTCGGACAGCCACGACTCCAACTCCGAACGATCCAGGAGCCATCGCTCCAGCGCGTCCACGGAACCGACCGACCGGTCTTCCAGTTCGCGATAGTACGGTTCAATCGCCCCCCAATCCCCCAAATCCACGTCAGGCGCCAGGAGCCGGCATTCAAATTCTTCGCACGTTATCCCCACGGGCGTTTCTCCTCTGATCGTTTGCCAACCCGCACGTTACACGCCAACGGCCCGACTGTGCAACCGTGACGGGGCGCAGTCACCGCCCGGTCTGACTCGCTCTCGCGACACGCCCACGCGCACGGCGGGCCTGACCGGACCCTCCTCCACGACCGATTCGTTCCGAGCAACAGGGAGATAGCATTCTCGCAATCAGAGCCGCGACCGTAAGGGAGCGGTTTTCGTGCCCAACGGAAGGACCGCTTTCTTGCGGTCGCGGCTCTGTTTAGGCCAATGCCGGCGCGGCCAACACGGCGAGAATGCGATTGCCCTGTTCCGAGCATCCGCATTCGATAGTTCTTGTTGTCAGGCGTGGATCGTGCAACATATCATACGCCCCGCGCGCGTTACGCCGGCGGCGCCGTCTGTCGCTTCCCGGCCCGGCCTGTTCGGGCGCCACGCCGGCGAATGCACGGTCGGAGATCAATCAGCCGATGGATATGCCGATCTTTCATCTGGATTTCTTCGGAAACCGCGTCCTGTTCGCAGTCATCGCCATCCTTCACGTCATCATCAATCACGCGATGGCCGTCGGCGCTGTCCCTTTAGTCGCGACGATGGAGTATTGGGGGCGGCGCACGGGCGACGCTCGCTGGGACCAACTGGCGTATCGCATCCTGGCCGTCTGCTTCATCATCACGACCACGTTGGGCGCGCTGACCGGCGTCGGCATCTGGCTGTCGGCCTCGCTGGTCAATCCGACGGCCATCGGCAGCCTGATTCGCGTGTTCTTCTGGGCCTGGTTCTTTGAATGGACGGTCTTCGTCACCGAGATCGTGCTGATCCTCCTGTACTTCCTGACCTGGAAGAACTGGGGAGCGCGCCACAAAGGCTGGCACATCTCCCTGGGTTTCGCGCTCAGCTTCTTCTCCTGGCTGACGATGGCCGTCATCGTCGCCATCCTCGGCTTCATGATGGACATCGGGGACTGGGCCGAGCGCCCCGGCCTGCTGACCGGCGCGCTCAATCCGATCTACGGGCCGCAACTGCTCTTCCGAACGCCGGTCGCCCTCATGTCGGCGGGCCTCTTCGGCCTGTTCCTGGTCTACTTCTTCATCGATCGCCGCGACGCATTCCGCCGAAGGGCCGTGCGCTTTTGCTCGGTCTGGTCGCTCGCCTGGACGCCCATCGCGCTCGCCGGGGCGCTGCTCTACTGGAGCGTCGTCCCGAACTGGGTGCGCGACAACGTGCCCGTCGCGCTCGTGACGATGGCGTTCGAGCGCTGGTACCAAACGGCGATCTACGTCATCCTGGCCGCCGTCGCCGCGACAGCCGTCATCTCAGTCTGGGGCGCGATCCTGCCGCGATTCCTGCCCCGTGCCGCGATGGTCGCGCCCTTCGCGCTGTGCATCCTGCTGCTGGGATACTTCGAGCGGGTCCGCGAGTTCGTCCGCAAGCCCTACGCGATCGCCAACTACGTCTACTCCAACGGCCTGCGTCCGACCGACTATCCGCTGTTCAAGCAAACCGGCCTGCTCACGCAAGCGACCTTCGTTCCCATGCGGATCGTCGGCGGCGACAACCGCGTGGCGGCCGGCGAGGAGGTCTTCCGCATCGCCTGCACGCGTTGCCATACGACGACCGGCGTGAACGGCGTCGTCGCCAAGCTGACGGGGCTCTACGGCGACAAGCCCTGGGACGCGCAGGCCGTCGGCGCCTACGTCCGCAACATGCACAACACGCGGCCCTACATGCCGCCCGCGCCAGGCTCCGACGAGGAACTCGACGCGCTTGCCGCATACTTGATTTCGTTGCAGACCGATCCGCGCCCGGTTGTCGGCGCTCAGACGATGGGCGCGCGCTGCGCGCCGGCGGAAAGCGGCTAGGGCGTCTGTCGTTTGAATGTAGCGTCGCCCCCCCCCGTGGGCGACGCGGCTTCGCCAGGGCTGCCCTGTTGTCCTATGCGTCGGCCGTCCCGGCGCGCTGGGAACGCTACGTACAATCGTGAAGCGGTTAGCCCAACGGGGCGGTGCGCCTCAGGCAGGCCCACGCATCCGACGAGATAACGAGATGATCGACGCCGTACCGATTCCGCACGATATTCCGCTGCCCCTGCCCGTGGACCCGATCGTGGCGCAGGCGCTGCTGGTTGTGAGCTTCCTCGCGCACATTCTGTTCGTCCTGCTGATGGTCGGCGGCTCGTTGCTGACGGTCGTGGCGGAGCTGCTCGGCCTGCGACGGCCGGACTACGACGTGCTCGCCAAGGAGATCGCCGCCACCATCACGGTGAACAAGAGCCTAGCGGTCGTGCTCGGCGTCGCGCCGCTGTTGGTCATCAACGTGTTCTATACGGAGTACTTCTACTCGGCGAACGCCCTGACCGGCACGGCCTGGATCATGCTCGTGCCGCTCGTCACGCTCGCCTTCCTGCTGGGCTACGCGCACAAGTATTCGTGGACGCGCTTGGCCGCGAGCAAGCCCCTGCACGTCGCCCTGGGCGCCTCGGCCGCTGCGCTGTTCCTGTTCATCCCGCTCGTCTTCCTGGCCAACATCAACCTGATGCTCTTTCCCGATCGCTGGACGCAGGTGCACGGCTTCCTGTCCGCCCTCTGGCTGCCCAACGCGCTGCCGCGCTACCTGCATTTCCTGCTCGCCGCCGTCGCGATCACGGCCCTGTTCCTGCTGGCCTACTTCACGCGGGCCGCGTATCCCGTCGAAACGATGTTCCAGAACTGGGACCGGCCCGCGCTGCGCCGCGGTTTCTACACGCTGGCCTTCGCGGCCACGATCGCCCAGCTCTTCGCCGGCCCGCTGCTGTTCTTCACGCTGCCCTCGGTCGGCATGAGCTGGTACCTCGTGCTGATCATCGGCCTCGGCCTCGTGCTCGCCCTCGTCACGCTGTCGCTGCTCTGGGGCGAGATGCAATCGGCGTCCGAGCGCGTCGGCCGACGGTTCTTCCCGATCGTCGTGCTGCTGACGCTCGTCGTTTGCTGCATGGGCTACGGGCGGCACGTCTATCGCGAGAGCGCCGTGTCCGGCCATCGCCGACAGATGTTCGCCAAGACGGACGACTTCCAGAAAGCGTCGGCCGCCGCCGCGTTTAGCGCCGCCGCCGGCCTGGACCAGGACAAGACGCCGCACGGCCAGCGCGTCTTCGAGCAGGTCTGCGCCAGTTGCCACGACCTGAACCGTGTCCTCGTCGGCCCCTCGATCACGGAAATCGCCGGCCTCTACGCGAACAACCCCGACGGCATCGTCAAATGGTCCAACAACCCCGGCCGCAAGCGGATGTTCATGCCGCCGATGGCGCCGCAGCGCATCGGCGACGCAAAGCTCAAGGCTGTCGCCGAATACATGCTCGAACGCGGCTCCACCCCGAAGACGTCCCCGGCCGACGCCGCCTCCCAGCCGGCCGCGTAACACCGCTTCATGTCTGCGGACGCACAGCGGTACCCTCTCGCTGGACAGGGAGATGATGCGAGCGCGGCACGCCAGGATTCTCGCACCTGATCCCGCGTGAATCCCTTCCCGCATCAGTTGGAAAATTCATCCTGACACCTTTTCTTGTTACACGTTCTCGAAAGCCAGCGACTCGCCCAGGCGCGGATCGCCCAGCGGAACGAGCGATTGCTTGCCCAGGCGCAGGATCGTCGCCGCGGTGAACAGGCCGCCGACGCCGAGCAGGCACGCCAAGTCGACAAGATGCGGAACGGGGCTGTTCGGGCTGACTTTCGGCACGACGAGCCAATAGAGGTCCAGGGCGTGCATCAGCAGGACCCAGACGGTGCAGGCCGCCAGCACGAGGGGGCGTCGTTTGGGCCGACGAGCCATCAGCACGAGAAACGGCACGACGAAATGACCGAACAACAAGAGCAGGCCGACGGCCGCCCAGCCTTCGCTCTGGCGGCGGAGGTACCAGATCGTCTCCTCCGGGATGTTGGCGTACCAGATGAGTAGGTACTGCGAGAACGCGATGTAGGCCCAGAAGACGGTGAACGCAAAGACCAGCTTGCCCACGTCGTGCAGGTGCTCGGCGGTGATCGCGTGCGTCAGACGGCCGGCCCGTTGCAGGAGGAAGATCATCACGGCCAGAAGCGCGAAGAAGCCGACGGCCGAGCCGGCGAAGTAGTAAACGCCGAAGATCGTGCTGTACCAATGCGGGTCCAGCGACATGAGCAGATCGAACGACGCGAACGTCGTCGTCAAGGCGAAGATGAACAGGGCCGGCGAACTGAGCCGTTGCATCCGCAACGTCAGCAGCGGGTCGCCGCCGGCGTCCTGACGGATGGAGCTTCGGGCGTAGAACCGTGCCAGGACGACCCAGGCGATGAAGTAGACGGCCAGCCGAAGCACGAAGAAGCCGCTGTTGAGGTACGGCTGCTTTTCGTGCAAGGCGTGATCCCGTGCAACGACGTCGGCGTGCGTCCATTCGTAGAGGTGCGACATCCCGCCGATGATCGGCAGCGCCAGCACCGCCAGCAGGAGCATGTTGTCGGCGACGGCCTCGGCGAGTCGGCGGACGACGACGCTCCAGCCGGCCCGACAAACGTGCTGCAAGAGCACGAAGAACATCGCCCCCAGCGACAGGCTCAGGCAGAAGCAGAAGCTGAACAGGTAGGCGTGGAAGAACCGTTCGGCCGCCTCGTGCGAGCGGAACGCCAGCACGGCGCCGGCGGCCAGGCCGATCACGCCCACGGCCACGGCGAGCAGCGCGGCTCGGCCGCCCGCCGCGCCAAGACGGGTTTCGTCCATCGATAGCGTGACCGCGTGGTCGTGCATGTTGGTCCTTCTTGCGCCGCGCTCGCCTACGGCGGGCGGGGGAAACGTGGGGGGGGTGGGCGGGGGGGGGGGGGCGGGGGCGGGCCCC
>CAZERK010000150.1:0-7848 GCA_964514515.1 uncultured Planctomycetaceae bacterium | reverse complement strand
CTCGACTACACGGTCAAGCGCGCGCACGGACCGGCTCCTGTGGGCCTCACGAGTCTCTTGGAATGGCTTCATGCCCGGGGAATCGAGCCTGCCGAGTTGCCCGATTTGATTACGAACGGACAGGCCCCGCAGACCATCGTCGCGTTTATCGAACACCTCGGCGGCATCGAGGAGGCAGCACGGAAGCTGAACCGCCACGTCGGCGGCGAGGAATTGTGCTGGGGCCTTCGCGACTTGGCCTTGAAGGAATGGGGGGCGATGGCCGTCGCCGTCCTGCGTTACTGGGGCATCCGCTCCACGAAGGATTTCGGACGGATCGTCTTCGCCCTGGTCGAGAACGGGCTGCTCCAGAAGCAACCGCATGACTGCATCGAGGACTTCAACGACGTGTACGAGTTTGACGACGCCCTGGAGCGGTCCTATCAGATCGACTGCTCGAAGCTCTCCGAAGCATTGGGCGATGAGGATTGAGCATGACCTCGCGAGAGCAGCCTGACGCCGACCACGGTTGGGAGAAAGAGCTGACGCCGAAGATCACGCGGGGCCGCCTCGCGGCGGGCGTCGTTTTGTACTGTGCGTGGGCGACGTTTCTCGCGGTACTCGGCTACTCGCGGTGGTTCGGGTCGCTGCAATAGACTCCTGCACGGCAACTCACGTCAATCCGGTTCATCGAATCGACAGGTAGGGTACAGCCCAATCGGCCGTCAGGATCGCCTGTGCGCCGTTAGGCCTTCCGTCGGAAGCTGATGCGTGAAGCCGGGGGTGCCGGACTTCAGTCCAGGCGGTCACGCGGACCTGGCTGGCTGGCAAGCATTGGCGGGGCGATCGAGCGTTGATAGGGCGGTTGCATCGCTCCCATGCCGTGATTAAATGCGGGCATGACCGAAGCCTTCGACACGCTCTGCGCCGCGGTCCTTGAGACGAATCTGGCGGCGATCGCCCCGTTCTCGCCGAAGACAGCCGAGGCCGTCCGCCTCGCTCGACCGCCGGCATCCGCCCGACTGGTCGAGGGACGGGACGGCCGACCGACGGTCGCATGGACCGACGAACAAGGCGGCCTACGATGGCTGGGACGCACGTCGATGCCGTCAATCCGGGCCGCAGCGTTGCTTGACTCGTTTCAGGCCGGCAGCGGCAACACGCTGCTCGTGGGGCTCGGCCAGGGAGCGGAAGCCCGGCTGCTGCTCGATCGCGTGGCCCCGCATCAGGCCGTCATGGTCGTTGAGCCGGAGGTCTGGGCCGTCCGCTCGGCGTTGACGTTGCACGACTTCAGCATCGGCGCGAGGCTCGGCCGGTTCGCTGTTTTTACGGGAACTGCCGCGTGGGACGATCTGCGGCAGTTCCTGATCGATCATCCCGGTTACTTGTCGCCGGACCGAATCCTCTCCTGGCCGTGGTTTGATGCCTCCGCCGTCGCCGATGCGACCGAGCGTCTTGCCGAGATCAGCAAGTTCGTCGCCGCCCAGCGAGCGGCAAGACGCCTGGCGGAACAGCAAGGCGCCGCAACTGCCGCGGACCGCGATCCGCCTTCAGTTCAACAGATCTCGCGCGGCGCCGTCGCGATCTTCTCCAATGTCTCGGACCGGCGTATCCGTGACGTGGCCAGGCGACTGTCAATTGCCGCCGATGCGATGGGACGGGCATCCGTTCGCTGCGTGCTGGAACGGCCCGACCTCGTGCATCCCGATGCAGTCGCCGACGTCCTGCGGAGAGATCGACCAGCCGTCTGCGTCCTGCTCGACACGGTCGCCGGAGCCTCGCAGCCCGAATTGCCGCCGTGCCCCGCGATCACGCTCGTCTCGCATGGCGAGTCGCTTTCGGCCGACTGGCTCGCCGGTCTGCCTGCCAAATCGCTCTTGGGCGTACAGACGACCGCGCAGCACCGTCAGGCGACAGACGGCGGCATCGCGGAATCGCGCGTCGTACGCGTCCTACCCGCAGCAATGCCGTGTGCGGATCGCACCCAGCACAAGGCCCCCGAGTCCGGGCCGGGTCTGGCGTCTGAGCCCGCACCGCGTTTCGAGCGCGGGCACGACTCTGATTCGGCACGGGCGGGGGGCGGACCGCCCCCACCACACGGCCCCGGAGGCCGGGCGGGGTCGGGGGGCTGCGCCCGCACGGGGTTTGGCGCGCGGGCACGACTCTGATTCGGCACCGGCGGCGAGACCCAGGATCGTGGTTTTTGCCGAGGGAGCGGACGTCTCCGCGAAGGCGGTCGGGCTTCATCTCGCGTCGCACGTTCGCCTTTGGAACGCCGCCGTCGGCGTCCTCCGCCAACGCACGGACGACTACGACGACGAAGACGCCGACGACGTGTTGGCCGCCGCGGAACGCAAGACGAGCACCAAACTCGACAGCGAGGAAGTCCGGGCCGGCCTCGTCGAACGCATCCGCTGCATCTCGGGGCCCGTCCTCGTCCGCGCGGCATGTTGCACGGCCATCGCGAAGGCCGGGTTCGATTTCGACTTATACGGCAGCGGCTGGGATCACGAACCGCTGCTTGCCCCGTACAGCCGCGGGCCGTGGCCGCAAACCGATGCGCTGGCTCAAGTCCTGGCGGAACACGACCTCATCATCACGATCGACGCGTCGGGCCGCGTTCCCGTTGCGTTGCTCGACGGCTTGGCCGCGGGCTTGGCCGGCATCGTTCGTGCGCATCCAAACGACGCCGCATTGGACGGCCTGGGCGCGTTCATCGATCCCGACCAGCACGTCTGGCGATTCCGAACGCCGGCAGAGTTGGTGGGCGTCGTGAAGCGTTTCGCCGCGGAGCCGGGCGCCTTTCGTGAGCGTGCCACGGCCGCGGCACGCCATGTCGCCGCCCACCATACTTGGATCCAACGCTTGGAGGCGATTCTCCGCGCGTGCGGCGTCTCGGCGTAGCGTCGCCTCCCCGCGTGCGACGCATGACAGCACGGACTGGCGTATCTGAACGGCGTCGGCCGTCCCGGTGCGCCTGGAACGCCGCATTCAAACGCGGGATGCTTTACACAACCGACCATCGGCCGGGCTCCTGTCGGCCCGGGCGAGGCATACGCAACCGGCTGAAGTCGCCGCGCCGGAGACCTCCAAGCCGGACGCCTGTAAAGGACGCCGCCCCCTCGCCTATTGCCTTGGATGGCAGCGTTGATGGATCGCCTTCAGTCGCGAATTGTCCAGATGCGTGTAGATTTGCGTCGTGCTGACGTCGGCGTGCCCCAGGAGTTCCTGGACGATTCGCAAGTCCGCCCCGCCCTCCAATAGGTGCGTCGCGAAGCAATGCCGCAGCGTGTGCGGCCCGACGCGGATCGGCAGCCCCGCCGTCGTGGCGTAGCGGCTGACCAGGCGCCAGATGTTCGTGCGATCCAACGGCGCCCCGGCCCGTGACAGGAACAACGATTCGACGCCGACGTTCGCCTGGGCCAGGGTGCGCCTCAGGCCGCCAGCGTAGATGCGCACGGCTTCGATCGCATGGGAGCCGATCGGGATGACGCGTTCCCGTCCGCCTTTGCCGAAACACCGCAGGTAGCCCACGTCCAGGTTCACGTCGGCGACGCGCAGCGACGCCAGTTCGGAGACGCGCATGCCCGTCGCGTAGAGCAGTTCGAGGATGGCCTTGTCGCGGGCGTAGAGGGGCTCGCCCGGCTGCGGCGCGTCGAGCAGCGCCTCGACCTGGCGAGGTCGCAGGACATGCGGCAGTCGCCGCCATTTCTTGGGCGTCTCCAGCAGCGCGGCGAGGTCGTTGCTCATCACGCCGACGACGAACAAGTAGCGAAGGTACATCTTGATGGCGACGAGGTGCCGGGCGATGGACGACAGCGACAGGCCGCGCTCGGACAGCCGAACGAGATGGCCGCGCACGATCTGCGTGCTCAGTTGCTCGGGCACGCAGAGGTCTCGGTCGTCCAAATAGGCGACGAACTCCCTCAAGTCGCGGCGGTAGGCCTCGACGGTGTTGTCGGCCAGTCCGCACTCGATCAGCAGATAGTCGAGGAATCGCCGACTGAGGTGTTGCCAGTCGGCGTGCGCGTGAGAGCCTGCGACGGGCCTTTGAGGTTGCTGGGTAGTCGCCGGGCTTTGAAGTCCCATCTGATCCTCGTAGCTTTCATGAGGTTTCGTGTGCGGGCGACGGACCTCAGTTTATCGACCGTCGTCTTGAGCCTGGTTGAGTCGACCGTGCGAGGCGCCGAATCGCGCGGACCGGATGCAGCGTTGGCGCGGTCTGGGCGCACCATCGGCCTCAGGCGTGCGGCGCGGACGGCTGGTCGGGTAGGATCAGGACGAAGTTTGAATAGCCCGCGCCTCCGCGCCGGCTGCGCCGCAGCGACAGGCTGCCGCCTAGGTGATGGGCCCAATACCGCGAGAGCGCCAGCCCCAGCCCCAGCCCCATGCTGACGGATCGGCCAGTCTCGGCCGACCGTCCGCGCCGGAAGGGTTGGAAGACTTCGTGGCGATCGTTCGCGGCGATGCCGGGGCCCGCGTCGTCAACCTCGAAGGTGATGCCCTCGTCCTCGTCTTTCGACGCCCTGATCCAGATGCGCCGGTCGGGGGCATCGGTGCTGTACTTGCATGCGTTCTCGACTAGATTGGTAAGGATTTGGCCGATCAATTCGGGATCCGTTTCGATCTGCAGCGAGCCATCGCAGGCGTCCTCCACGACAAGGTTCTTGCCGGACGCGGCGCACAGTTCCGCCACGTCCAAGCGGACCGATTCGAGCAGGTCCGCCGGCCGAACGACGCGGCGATGCAGCGCCTGGCGCGAGTCCTCGATGCGTGAATACGCCAGCACGTTCTCCACCAGTCGCGCCAGCCGCTTCGACTCGCCGCGCAGCGTCTCAACGTATTGCCGGCGTTGGGCGGCGTCGGCGTCGGGCATATCGGCCAGCAGATCGGTATAGAGTTGAAAGGACGTCAGCGGCGTGCGCAGCTCGTGCGTGACCGCCGCCACGAATCGCATCCGGCGCTCGGCAAGGTGCAGGTACTTCATCACGCCGTACCAGATCGCTGCAAGCGCGAGGATCGACGCGCCCCAGGCGACGGCCAGGCCCGTCCGAAGCCCCGCCGACAAAGGCGGCATCTCGATCACCGCGGGGCTGCCCGGGTCCAGGCGGGCGGGGATCGTCTGCATCATGATGTGCGTCATCCCCGCGGTCACCGGCTGCCCCGTCGCGACCGGTACAACGTCCGCATCCGGAAACAAGTCGCGCACCTCCGCCAGGAGCGTTTCGCGCAGGCGCTCCCAATCGAGAAGCACGCCCTGCAGGATGCAATAGACGTTTCCTTCCACAACGACCGAGCGGACGAAGGCAAGCTGCTTCTGTCCGTCGGGCGTCAACTCCAGCCAAAGCGGCGTCATGCTGGTCAGCCAGATCGGCACGCATTCCGCTGCGCGGCTCTCCTTCTTGACTGCCCTGGCGTCTGATTCCAGGTTGTCCAGCGCCACGGTTTCGGGCACGCACAGTTCGACGTTCGTCTCGATCTCCATCTGCAAGAGCCGGCAGCCGCGACGGATGAACTCGGCGGCGCTGCGGCTGGTGAATCTCATCGTCGGCGGGATGGCTGCGGAAAATGCCGGCTCATGCGCCGCTTCCGTGCCGATGCCTCCCGACAACGTCAGCAGCCGCCGGCTCTCGTTGCGGGCTGCGACGGCCAATTCCAGGTCGTTCATCAGGTACGAGGGGGAGTACTTCTCGCGCAAAGCCGCCAGCCAGTTCGCCGCCGACGCCACCTTGGCACGGTCAGCAGCCGCGATGGCGCCTGCGGGCAGCGCCGACCGATCGTCCCCTTCGATCTGCGGCGAGCTCCAGATCGACTCCGTGTCTGTCTCCGTCGCCTGGAAGTGCAGCACGATCCAGTCGGGCTTGAGCGTCGCCGCCAGCGGCGACTCCAGCACGACGTGATCATTCGTCACCGAGCCGTCCTTGGGATTGATCGCCGGACCGGGCGCGTAGTACCGTCGGAAATGGTTGTAGGGACGAGCCGACTCGCGGTACAGCAGCGGTGCGACGACCCCATCCAGCCGAGCCAAGGCCAGCGCGCGAATCTCGTCGAAGGAGCGGTTGTAACTCTCGCTGGCGCGCGCTCGATCGAGCGCAACGGCCGACCAGGTTGTCCAGGCAAGGCCGCCCAGCACCAAGCCGCTGACCGCCGCCAGCGCGACGATCGCGTGTCGTCGAGTTGCCCGCGGAAGCGTCACGAAAGGTCTCCCGTCTGAACGACTGCCCGGTCAACGCGTGACAGAGAGGGCAGGCTCCGAGCTGCGGTCGGCCGGTCTTGCCGGAGTTCGCGTCAGACAGCATCGCGCGAGGCGACCGGTTCTGTCGAAAGCCGTATCCAACAACAACGCGAGGGACGCCCGTGCCGTTCCGCTCAGGCTGCTATGCGTCCGCTTCGCTGCGAACATCCGCGCCCAACATGTATCCCTTGCCTCGAACGGTCACGATGGCCGACTCCGCCTGGGGATCGCACGCTGCCAGTTTCGACCGCAGCCGGGCGACGTGCATGTCGATCGTCCGCGTCTCGATGCCGGACCCGCCGACGCCCCAGACGCGCGTCAGAAGCTCCTCGCGGGAGACCGCCCGTCCCGAGTTCGCGGCGAGGTGGCTCAGCAGCGCGCATTCCGTTTCCGACAGGCTCTGCAACACGTCCTTCGCGACGCGTGCCTCTCGCCGGGCCAGATCCACGACGGCCCGCCCGACGCGCAGACGATGGACGGTCTGCGGACGCTCTGGGCTTCTTCGCAGCACCGCCTCGACGCGGGCGAGCAACTCGCGAGCCGAGAAGGGCTTGACGACGTAGTCGTCCGCTCCGCCGACCAGGCCCGCGACGCGATCATCTTCCGACGATCGCGCCGTCAGGATGATGACCGGCAGCGTCGCGTTGAACTGCCGAATCCGCTTCAAGACGACGGCGCCGTCCAGCCGGGGCAGCATCAAGTCCAGCAGGACCAGATCAACGCCTGGGCGCAGCGCCGCTTGCAGGCCCGCCTCGCCGTCGGCTGTCTCGATCGGCTCGTACCCCCCGGCGCGCAGCGTCGCCACGATCCCCTGACGGATCGGCCCGTCATCTTCCACGACCACGATCTTTCCAGCAGCCACGCTCCGTCCTCCGAGTTCCCATCAACGTCTCGGCGCCTTCCTCTCGCTGAGGCGATGACGCGTCGCCGCGCGCCGAGAGGAAGCGGTCGTCGCCGTTCACCTGCGACTGCCACGATCGGACGTTTCGAAGCGTACCTGATTCTATACCGGGCTTGGCGCAAGGGGCAGCACAACCGCGTCTGGCGACGGTCGTCTGAGCCGGCTCACGACGGTGCTCGTGCGACCATTCCTGCCCCTGCGAGAGTCCGTCCTCGCACGGCGTCGCATGGGAGCCGACTTGTGCGAGCGTCCATTCTCGACTCCAAGACGTGCTGACAGCACAGCGAACGCGGCGTTCCATCCGGCCCGTCCCGATGGGCATCCGGATGTAGGCCGCGAATCGCAGTTCTGTCCGAGCCGCCTTCTGTGAAGGCGATGCACCGTGTTCGCAAAATACGGCTCTGCTTTTCGAGGAATGCGACTGCGTCGTGGTGGGACGCCGTCGTCACAGACGGCGGTTCCGACAGGACGGTCCTCGTGCGAGAGACCTCCCCCTCGACATCGCGTCGCAGGGGCCTACAATACCGAAACGGATTGGAACCGCCTCGCGAAGTCGCCCCTGTTCTTCGATTGCCAAACCGAGGGTACCGTGCGCTGCCTTCTCGTCATCCTGTCGTCCGTGGTCTGTCTTGCCGTGGGTAGCGGCTGCTCGAAGGTTGTTGCATACGTAGCCGGGTCGCCGCCTGAGGGGGACCGCTCCGTCGGCATCACCTACTACGTGGGCGGCGCCGGT